>JAYSMB010000356.1:0-3317 GCA_043725065.1 Burkholderiales bacterium | reverse complement strand
CCTGTGCCTCGTCTACCTGCGCGTCACCGAAGGGCTCAAGCTCAGCGCCACCGAAGCCGCTTTGCGTCAGAAGCTCGACCAAGCACGCAAGCGCGCCGCCGACCTGGGCGACAAGGCCCGCAAGGCCGCGAACCGCGATGCCCCGCCGGCCCCGCCCGCAGCGTCGAGCGGCGCGATGGCCGCAGGCGCGGCCGCTGCAGCCGCGCCATTCGCATCGCCTCCGCGTCCGGCTGCGGAGCCGGCGCCGAACGTGCCGCCCGCGCTCTATGCGCCACCTCCGCCGCCCGCGGCCTCGTACACGACCGATCCGCCACTCGCCGGCACCGACATCGATCTGCCGTTCGAAGATGCGCTTGCGCCATCGCCTGCACCGCCTTCGACGACGCCCGCGTACTCGGCGCCGCCGATGTCCATGCCGCCATCCGCCCAGACACCGGCCCCGCCGCCCGCCATTCCCGCACCGACGACCTGTCCGCAATGTCTGTCGCCGATCACCGGCGAAGACCTGTTCTGCGGCGTGTGCGGCTATCGCCTGAAGTAGCGGTTCGACGCCAGCCCGAAGCTCGCGAATGAACGGCAGCGACTTCGACGCCGCACACGCCGCGTTGGTTTCGGCCAGGCGCCACGCCCTGGGCCTCGCCGAGTGCCCGGCGGCGTGGCGTCCGGTCGATCTCGTCGAGGCTTATCGCCTGCAGACCGCGGTGATCGTCGATCTCGGCGGCGGCGCCGGCTGGAAGGTCGCCGTAGTCACCGCCGAGCAACGGCGCCAACTGGGTGTTGCGCAACCCGTTGCCGCGGCCCTGCCGAAGGCATCGATACACGAAGCGAACACGCGGCCGGCGCGCCTGCGGCTCGCCGACTTCATCGCCCCCAGGATCGAATGCGAGTTCGCGTTCCAGCTTCACCACGATCTGCCGCCGCGCAACGACGGCGCGTATTCGCACGCCGAGGTCGCCCGCGCAGTCGAGGCCATGCGCATCGCCATCGAGATCGTCGATCCGCGCTGGCCAGCGGGCAGCGGCACGCTCGCCGAAGTCGCCGACGGCTTCAACAACGGCGCTTTCGTCGCCGGCCGTTCCGTCCGCGAATGGCAGACGCTCGATTTCGCGGCGGTCGCCATCGTGCTCACGGTCACGGCGCAGGGTCAGCCGAGGAGCGAACTCGCGCTGGGCAGCGGCCGCGCCATCCTCGACGGCGATCCGTTCAGCACGGTCGTGATGCTGGCCAACGCCCAACCCGAAGCCGGACCGGGCCTGCGCGCCGGCGACATCGTCACGACCGGCAGTTGCAGCGGCGCGCCGTATGTCCCCGGTCCCGGCCTCTACCGCGCCGAGTTCAGCGGCCTCGGCAGCGTCGAGATCGTCTTCCAATAGCGCGCGACCTCAGGCGATCTTCCGCAGGCCGTCGCGAAAGCGCCTGGCGTTGGCCACGTAGTGCGCGGCGCTTCGGCGCACGTTTTCGATCTGCTCGGCGCTCAAGGCCCGCACCACGACCGCGGGCGTGCCCATGATGAGCGAGCCCTCGGGAAAGTTCTTGCCTTCGGTGACGAGCGAGCGAGCGCCGACCAGGCAATTCCGGCCGATCCGCGCGCCGTTCAGGATGACCGAGCCGATGCCGACGAGCGCGCCGTCGCCGATCGTGCAGCCGTGCAGCATGACCATGTGGCCGATCGTCACGCCGTCGCCGATCTTGGTGGGGTAGCCGGAGTCGGCGTGCAGCACGCTGCCGTCCTGCACGTTCGAGCCCCGGCCGACGCGCAACAGCTCGGTATCGCCGCGCAGCACGGCACCGAACCAGACGCTGACGTCTTCTTCGAGCTCGACGTCGCCGAGGACGGTCGCGCTGTCGGCGACCCACGCGCTCTCGTGAAGCCGGGGCACGCGATCGTCGAGACGGTAGATGGCCATGGACGAAGATTCTAGAGAGCGGCGCGCTACGACGCGTCCACGAAGTAGCGCTTCAGCCCGGCCAGGATCATCTCGACCGCGATCGCTGTCAGCACCAGGCCCATCAGTTTTTCGAAGGCGGAGACGACCGAGTCGCCGAGCCAGCGCCGGATCCGCGCGCAGCCCACGAGCACGAGGCCCGAGACAGCCATGGCGCAGGCGAGCGCTCCGACCCACTCGACGACGCGATCGGGTTGCCGCGAGGCGAGCAGAAGCACCGTCGCCATCGCCGACGGCCCGGCGAGCAGCGGCACGGCGAGCGGAAAGATGAGCGGCTCCTTGCCTTCGGGCACGCCGTAGACGCCGCCGCCCTGGCTGAAGATCATGCGGATAACCACCATCAACAGGATCACACCGCCGGCAACCTCGAGCGAGCGCTCGGAGAGGTGCATCAGGCGCAGAAAGCCTTCGCCGAAGAACATGAACAGACACAGTACGGCGAACGCGATCGCGACCTCGCGAAACGCGACCCGGCGCCGCCGCCCGGCCGACACGGTGCGCATCACCGGAATGAAGATCGGCAGGCTGCCGAACGGGTCGAGCACGAGCAACAGCAGGATGAACGCCGACAGAAAGCTGTGCTTCATGCGCGATCCGTTGCCTTGCTCATGACGCCGATTCTCGACGACGCCGCGGCACCGCCGTCAGCGTCGTGTCACTTCTCGCTCATGAGCCTGCTGGCGGCCCGTTTGGCCCGGGTCGCGGCCTGCCGATAGGCGAGCTCGGCGGCCTCGCGCAGTTCGATCGCCTTGGCGACCGCCCGCCTGTAGCGCTGGATCGTGTACGTGTTCTCGGTGCCGATGTAGATGCTGCGCCGGCGCGGCGGCTGGCCGTAGCGCGGCAGCGAGACCGAAAGGCTGGACTCGCGCACCTTCGCGCCGGCGCGCAAGCGCACCAGCGGCCCCGAGATGCCGACCGGCAGCGTGCTGGTCTTGTTCTCGTTCGGCTCGACTTGCAGCCGCGAAGGCGCGGGCAGCCTGGCGATGCGTGCGTGCAACTCGGTGACGGCCAGGGCCAGCGACTCGCGCGCGCCGCTGCCGTCGTTCGTGCCGTCGGAGAACAGGAGGGTGCCGCCATAGCGAAGTTGCCAGCCGTGGGTCGAGCGATGGTCGATGCGCTGGATGCCTTGTGGCACCGTGAAACGCCTGCCGTTGAAAATGACAATTTTGCGGACTTTCATGGGACGCGATGTTAGTGTGAACGCGTCGGGCCGGAATACTGCGGGGTTTCGAGAAGGGTCTTGAGCGCCGCGGTGTCTACAGGTCGGCCGCGTACCGCGCGAGCATCACTTCGTGCGTCTCGTCGGGCGCCTCGATGCCGGTCTGGCTGTTGATCATCCGGCCCATCGTCGGCAAGAGCGACCGGCTCACC
>JAYSMB010000355.1:0-3281 GCA_043725065.1 Burkholderiales bacterium | reverse complement strand
GCGCCCAGTCGCGCAGCTGGGCCGCGAGCTTGGGCAGCAGTTCGAGCGCTTCTTCCTCGAAGATCGGGAAGAGCTCGAGGTCGACCGCGTCGACGGCGTCGATGTCGTCATCGGCGTCGCCGAAGGTCGAGGCATGAGCGAGGTGCGCGGGCCGCACCGTTTGGGTGGGCGCCGCGGCGAGCGGCTTGAGTTCCGAAACGCCGAGCGTGCCGAATGGCGCGAGCGCGCCGAACGCCGACAGGCCCGCCTCGGGCGTCTCCTCGGCCGCGGCCGAGGGCGGCTCGTCGTGCGGCTGCGCCGCCGACCCATGGAAAACCGGGGAAACGTCTTCGCCTTCGGCTTCGACCATGGGCTCGGCCGGCCGCGACGCGACTCCGCCAGCCTCGGGCGGCGCGAGTTCGTCGAGATCGGCCGGCCGGGTGGCCTGCGCCTCCTCGGCGCCGACTCCGTCGTCGATCGCGAGCGGTTCGGCCTCCAGGGACACTGGTTCGACGATCGCTTCGGCCGGGGCTTCATCAATGTCCAGGCTGATCAGCGATTCGACGGCAAGCACGGCATCCGGCGGCGATTCGCTCTCGACGCCGCCCGCGAGCTCGGACGCGGCGGTCACGGCCTCCAGCCGCTTGGCCGAGCTCAACTCGTGCTCGGCCAGTCGTACCAGCAGCTCGGGCTCGGGCTCCTTCAGGAAGCCGGCGGCAAACTGGTGCAGAAGGCGCCGGATCTCCTCGGCCGCGTTGACGAAGAGCCGCGCCTCCTCGTCGGTGCCATGGCCGATCACCTGCGAGCGGGCGAGCGCGTGCTCGAGGCCACGGGCCAGATGCGACAGATCCGAAAAGCCGACCGTCGCCGAGCTTCCGGCGAGTGAATGGGCCAGCGCGATCGGCGTCTCGCCGAGCGGGCGATGCAGCTCCATCGCCCATTCGGCGACCTCGGTCATGAGGCGGCGCGAGAGTTCGTCCGCCTCGTTGAGGTAGATATTGAAAAGCGGGATGCCGATGCGCAGCGGCCCGACCATCTTGACGTGCTCGTCGGCGGCCGCCGCGTCGATCGCGTCGCGCTCCGCGGCGTACGACGGCGTCTCGTCGCGCCCAGCCTCGGGATCGGGCAGGGGCATCGGCCGCGATGCCGCGGTTCGCGGCGCCGAAGGCAGGGCTTCGCCGCTAGAAAGGTCGAGCAGCAGATCGTGAACCGAATCGGCACCGGTATCGGCGCCGCTCGGCGCGAGCAACTCGATCAGCGGCGCCGCTTCGGACGGGATGCCGAGGTCGAGGTCGATGATTCCGCTCGGCACCTCGTCGAACTGCGGATTGGTCAGCGTCGTCCGCATGGCCTCTTCGCGCGCGTCGTCGAAGCGGTCGAACATCGCCGAAGTACCGATGTCGATGACCGACAGATCGACCGGCGCGGCGGGCGCGTCGTCGAAGCGCTCGAGGCCCGACAGATCGAGTTCGAAGGCCACTTCGGAGCCCGGATCCATCACCTGGGCATCGGCTGGCGGCCGGCTGCGGAATTCCAGATCGGCAGCGCTCGGCAGATCGTCCGGCAGGCCGAATGGCAAGGCGATGTCGGAACTTGCCTCGCCCATCTGCAGGCGCCTCGCGACGCGGTCGGCGGCCATCTTGACCTCGCCCTCGTTGCGCCCCACGTCGCGGTGGGCGGCGATGTCGTCGACCCAGCCCGCGAGATGGCCGAGCACCCAGGTGGAAAACTCGACCAGCGGCGCCTCGGCGGCGCGCTGATCGGCAAGCTGGGTATTGAAGACCTGCTCGCCAGCCCAGGCCGCTTCGCCGAAGGCCTTCAGGCCGACCATGCGCGAACTGCCCTTGAGCGTGTGGAAAGCGCGCCGCACCGTCGTCAGCAAGCCGAGGTCGTCGGACGAATTCAAGAGCTCGGCGGAGGCCGCCCGCGCGCCCTCGATCACCTCGCGCGCTTCCTCGAGGAAGACGCCGCGCATCTCGTCGTCGTGCTCGAGATCGCCGATCAGGGCGATCGGCTTCATCGGCGCGAGCGGCACCGGCTCGCTCACCGGCTCGAACCCCAGCGGCTCGGTCGCGGTGGCGACGAAATCGACCAGCGCTTCGGAGAGTTCGCCGCGCGCGGTCGTCACCTTGATCGGGTCGGCGGCGGCCTTGACGATCGCTTCCTGCGCCTTCAGCACGGCCGCGGCCAGCGCCGGCTGATCGGCTGCCTGTGCTTGGTGCGACAGGCGCTCGAGTTCGCGCGTCACCTCCTGCAGCGGCACGTCGTCGCGCACCGAGCTGAAGGCGAGCATCTGCGCCTGTTCGATCAGGCGCGGCTCGACCGGCGGCGGTCCCGGCTTGGCGGACCTGGCGGGATCGGCGCGACCCATCACCGGCGCCAGCGTGCCGGCCTCGGCGTCGAATACGAACAGCGACTTGGCGAGCTGCGGCTGCACGCTCAGCATGTCGATCATGAAGCCGAGCGCGCTCAGGTTGCCGGCGAGGCGATCGAAGACTCCAGCCTGGGCGACTCGCGCCGGGTCGACTTCGGTCGAAGCCAGGCCGTGCACTTCGTCGCGCATGCGCAGCAGGGCCTGCGACGCCTGATCCATGCCGAGCACCGAGAGCACGCCACGCATCGAGGCGAACTGGGTCGGAACGTCGACGAGGACGGCGGGATTGGCCGGGTTGCGGAAGAAGTCGTCGATCGCCTTCTCGGCGACGCTGAGCGAGGCGCGCAGTTCCTGGACCACGCTGCCCATCGTCTGCCGGTCGGAGACGCGCCGGTACAGCTCTTCCATCCACGGCTCGAGCGGCTCGGGAGGCGCCCCCTGGCGGACTCCGGACAGCCGCTCGCCCAAGCGGCGGACGCGGTCGGCGTGATCGGGATCGTCGAAATCGCCGTCCTCGAGCGCCGCTTCGATGTAAAGCAGGCTGGTCGCCACTTCCATGGCGAGCGGCGCCGGCGGTGCGGCGTTCGCGGCTTGCGTCTGCGCGACCGCCGTCTGCAGTTCGGCGGCGAACGATTCGCCGTAAGGGAAGAGCCGGCGCAGCGAATCGCCGACCAGCGCGAACTGCTCGGCCAGGCCCGAAATGCGATGCATCTCGCCGCCCGCCGTCGCCGACCACGCTTCCTTGGCGGCGATGACGCGCTTCTTGGCGTGGGTAATGATGGCCGGATCGAAACGGCCGAGCACGCTCAGCGAGTAGTCGGTCGGCGTCTGTTCGGGCAAGCCGTAGGCGGCGCGCGCGGCCGCGAGGCGCGGCAGGCGCGGGCCGCCTACGGCTTGCCGGTGCAGACGCCGACCGACTATTCGCTGA
>JAYSMB010000354.1:0-4426 GCA_043725065.1 Burkholderiales bacterium | reverse complement strand
GTGAGATCGCCCTCGGACGAGTCGCCATGAAAGGTCGTCGTGCTCTCCAGCAGCCTGTCGCCGCAGGTCATGCGGTACGACACCTTGTTGCCGGCGATCTCGTAGGCCTGGATCGCGCACCTTCCCTTGCCGGCTTTGTCGGCCGCTTCCCGACCCGAGCGCGAATCGCCGTTGAACATCCTGGACATTTCCGGAGTGACGCACGAATTGAAGGTCCGTGGGGCGTCGTCGTTGGTCTTTGTCGTCCACTGGTACTCGCCGGGGTTGACGAGGTCGGCTGCCTGCGAAGGTGCCGCGCACAACGCCAGCAAGCCGATGAAGGGGGTGAGGGGGACCAGGCGCCGGTTGAAGAAGTCGTTGCTCATGCCGTCGATGCTACGCGAGCTCCATTCAGTCTCTAAGATGACCGAGCTCGACAATGACAAATCGGCCACATGGACTCAACTGCGGGCAAACGACGGTGAAGATAACCGACCTGAACGCTGCCGATCTACAAGTTGCTGGAGGACGCACCTCCTTGCAGGGCAAGCCGGTCAGGCTGATCGATGGCAGGGTCGACATCCCTTCGGTGCCCGGGCTGGGTGGGGAAGTGGACCGCGCGGTCGTCGAAGAATTCCGGATCGATCGATGAGCCGGCTGCTCGCCGTCGACTGGGGCAGCACGTCGCTGCGTGCCGCGCTGCTCGACGATGCAGGTGTCGTCCTCCAAGAACGTACGTCAGCCCGCGGCATGCTGACCATCGCTCCCGGCGGGTTTTCAGAGGTCTTCTAGCAGCACTTCGGTGACTGGATGGACGTGCCCGGCACGCGCTGCCTGATGGCCGGCATGGTCGGCAGCAAGCAGGGCTGGGTCGAGGCCGGCTATTGCCCTTGCCCGGTGGGGCTCGACGAGATCGCCGCCGCGCTCAGGCCGATCGATTCGCAGTCATCGACGCGGGGGCGCCGCATCCGCATCGTTCCCGGCGTCTCGCGCGATTACGCCGGCGTGCCCGACGTGATGCGTGGCGAAGAGACGCAGGTCTTCGGTGCGCTCGATCTGCTTGGCCTTCAGGAAGGGACCTTCGTGCTGCCCGGCACCCACAGCAAGTGGGTACGGGTCGAGGCCGGCCGCATATGCGAGCTGACCACCGTGATGAGCGGCGAGTTCTACGACTTGCTGCGCAAGCATTCGATCCTGGCCCGCTCGCTGCCGCCAGCCGACACAGCGTTGAACGAAGCGGCCTTCGACCGCGGCGTTGTCATGGCCTGGCAGGGCGGCAGCCTGATGCAGACCGCTTTCAGCGTTCGCACGCTGTCGCTGTTCGATCGCATGGCGGCCGATGCGCGGTCGAGTTACCTGTCGGGGCTGGTCATCGGCGAAGAGCTGCGGTGCCGGCCGTTGCGACAAGGTTCCAGCGTCATCGTGATCGGCGCGCCGGCGCTCGCCGGTCGCTTCGAGCGGGCGTTGCGCTCGCAGGGCGTCGGCGCGGTTCTTCTCGGCGGCGAGGCGGCCTGGCGCGGCCTTCGGGTCATCAATGCGCGAGCTCGCGCTCTTCTTTGAGGTGCACCCATGGACCCCGATGCCATCTTCACCGCGGCGCTCGCCAAGTTGCCGCTGATTGCGATCCTGCGCGGCATCGAGCCGCGCGACGCCATCCCGATCGGCGAAGCGCTCACCCACGCGGGCTGGCGACTGATCGAGGTGCCGCTCAACTCGCCGAAGCCGCTCGAGAGCATCGGGGCGCTGGCCCACACGTTCGGCGATTCGCTTGTGGGCGCTGGCACCGTGTTGACCCCAGCGCAGGTTCGCGACGTTCACGCCGCCGGCGGCCGACTCGTCGTGGCGCCCAACTTCGAAGCCGCCGTCGTGCGAGAAGCGGTCCGCCTCGGCATGGTGTGCCTGCCCGGCGTGGCGACGGCAAGCGAGGCATTCGCCGCGCTCGCGGCCGGGGCAACGGGCCTGAAACTGTTCCCCGCCGAGATGATTCCGCCGGCGGCGGTCAAGGCCCTGCGCGCTGTGCTCGACGCCTCGGTGCTGCTCTTCCCCGTGGGCGGCATCACGCCAGCCAATGCGCTCGCCTATCGCGCTGCCGGCGCCACCGGATTCGGCATCGGCTCGGATCTGTTTCGCCCGGGCATGAGCGCCGCAGATGTCGCGCGGAATGCGGCGCGATGGGCCGCCTCAGGCAGGTAGCTCGCGCTCGTCGGGCACCGGGGGCAGACCGAACGGCACGGCTTCGGTCGGCCGCCCCGAGGCGACCCAGGCATCGAGCCCGCCGGCCAGGGGGCGGGCACGCAGCAAGCCCTGCTTGGCGAGCACGCCGGCGGCGTGCGCGGCAGACACTTCGTTCGGGCAATTGCAGTACAGGACGATTTCACGATCGCGTGCGAGATCGGCGCCCCTGGCGTGGATGTCGCGCTGGTGCACCGAGATCGCGCCGGGAATGCGCCGCGCATCGACCTGCGTGCTGGCCTCCGAGCGCACGTCGATGACGAGCGGGTCGAGGCCCTGCTCCATCAGCGTATGCAATTCGTCGACGCCGATGCGCGGAATATCCAGCTCGCGCAGGAAGCGCCGGCGCTTCCAATAGCGCACGCCGGCGACCGCGGCAAGCACCAGAACGAGCAACACCGTCGCCATGCCGCCGGTGCTGGCCATGATGTCGAAGATCTGCTGGATCTGGTCGCTGAAGATCATGCCGAGCGCCATGAAGGCGAGCGTCCACACCGCGGCGGCGACGACCTCGAAGGTCAGGAAACGGGTCAGCGACATGCCCAGCGCGCCGGCCATGGGCGCGGCGACGACCGAGACGCCGGGAACGAACTTGGCTGCGATCAGCGAGCTGCCGCCCCAGCGAGTGATGAGCGATTCGCCCTGTTGCACGCAGGAGTCGGGCGAGAGCGAGATGCGGCAAAGTTGCCGCATGACCCGGTAGCCGTAGCGCCGGCCGGCCACGAACCACGCCCCGTCGCCCAGGATGTTGGCGGCGATCGACACGGCGAGCGCCGTGGCCATCGATATCTGACCCGCCATCACCAGGCTGCCCGCGACCACGAGCAGGGGCGAGGCCGGGACCGGCGCACCCAGTCGTGCCACAAGGGTGACCGCGAAAATGATCAGGGCGCCGTGGTCGAGAAGGAGGGCGACGAGCTGATGCATGGGTGTTCAGTGTGCGGCGATTTCGACACCGGCATCTCCAGTGGTGGCATTCGGCGCGGGATCCGTTCTCCCGCCGCGCCTCCCGTTCCTATTCGAGCACCACCCGCGGAAAATAGAACGAGACCACCCAGTTCGGCACGTCGACGATCGAGCTGATGCGCAGGTCGGCGCAGACGCTGCACAGCATGTAGGCGTCGACAGGCTCGTAGCCGTAGCGCTTGCTGAGCAACTCGACCATCTCGGAGACGGCCATGCGCGCCCCGGCCATCAGGTCGGGGCCGATGCCGGTGGTGACCTCGTAGCCCTTCCTGTCGAAGTGATCGGTCACCGGGCCCGGCGTGACGTAGCGTGGCGAGCGCAGATGCGCGTTCTTGACGAGCTCGAACTTGAGCGCCACGTCGATCGGGCTCTCGATCGCGGTGCCGCAGACCTCGCCGTCGCCCTGCGCCGCGTGGGTGTCGCCCACCGAGAACAGCGCGCCCTCGACCTCGACCGGAAGGTAGAGCTCGACGCCTTCGGCGATGTCGCGCGCGTCCATGTTGCCGCCCACGTTGCGCGGCGGAATGATGCTGTGCAGACCAGGCGCCCCCGGCGCGACGCCGATCGTTCCCGTGAACGGCCGGAGGGGCACGCGACCGCCGGGCCCGAACATCGCGGGCGCAAGCCCCGGGTCGTAGTTCCAGTGGTGCAGCCGGGCGTTCGGGAACTGGTCGGTGAGCAGGCCGAAGCCGGGGATGTTGCCGGTCCAGCCCCAGCCCGAAGGGCGCAGCGAAAGGATCGTCACCTTGAGCGCATCGCCCGGCATCGCGCCGTCGATCCAGACCGGGCCGGTGACAGGATTGACGCGGCCGAGGTCGAGCTTTTCGAGATCGGCCGCAGTCGAGGTTCTGGTGAGCTGACCGGACGAGGCGTCGAGCGTCTCGAACTCCACGCTCTCGCCCGGCGCGATCTTCAGCACCGGAGCGAAGGCGTTGTTCCAGCCGTGGTGGATGTGGTCGCGGTGGATCGTGTGGCGGTGCGCGAGATCGCTCATGGTTCGGGCTCCTCAGACGGCGACGGTGAGGGCGCCGTCGATGACCAGGTTCGTGCCCGAGATGCGGCTCGCCGCCGGGCTCGACAGGAAGACGACGCCGTTGGCCACTTCGGCCGGCGTGCCGAACTTGCCGGTCGGGTTGGCCTTGAGCGTGGAGGCGTACAGGTCGGGCATGCCCTTCTCGATCGTCTGCCAGATGCCGCCGTCGAAGTAGGTGTTGCCCGGCGACACGCAGTTGACGCGGATGCCCTTGCC
>JAYSMB010000353.1:0-2517 GCA_043725065.1 Burkholderiales bacterium | reverse complement strand
GGAGAACGTGAACACGGCGATTCCTTCGAAATGTGCATCAACGGCCGACCTGCACGCCGGCGCGTTCGCGGTCCCACAACTCGTCGCGCCGGGCGTCGGCGTCCTGCTTGAGCTTGTATTTCTCGAGCTTTTCGGTGGCGGTCTTGGGCAGGCTGTCGACGAACTCGACGAAGCGCGGCACCATGAAGTAGCTCATGTGCGCGGCGGCGAAATGCACGACTTCTTCGTGCGTCAGCGTTTCACCGGGTCGCTTCACGACGTAGACCATGACGTCGTCTTCGGTCATCTCCGAGGCGACCGGGATCGCCGCAACCTCGAGCACGGCGGGGTGGCGCGAGAGGATCAGTTCGACCTCGTAGGCGGAGACGTTTTCGCCGCGGCGCCGGATCGCTTCCTTCTTGCGATCGACGAAGTAGAGGTAGCCGTCGGCGTCGAGGTAGCCGCGGTCGCCGGTGCGAAACCAGCCGTCGACGAAGGCGCGCGCCGTCTCCTCGGGCATGCGGTAGTAGCCCTTCATCATCGAGCCCGGCAGGCGCGGCAGCACCCAGATCTCGCCGACCTCTCCGGCCGGCAGGTCGCCGCCGTCGTCGTCGACGATGCGCAGCTCGCAGGCGCCACGCGGCCGGCCCGCCGATCCGGCCTTTTCCTCGGGGTCGGCCGGCGTGAAGCAGGTGACCGAGAAGTTCTCCGACATGGCGAAGACGGAGGTCAGCTCGACGCCGTAGCGCGCCTGCAGCTCGCGGTAGATCTCCTTGGGCACCGGCACCGCCATGCAGAGGCGCAGCGCGTGGTCGCGCTCGTGCGGGCCGGGCGGCAGCTTCCAGATGATGTTGGTCATCGCACCCAGGGCGTTGAACTGGGTCGCGCCGCTGCGCCGGATGTCGTCCCAGAAGCGCGTCGCAGAGAACCGCGGCGCAAGCGCGATCGCGGCGTCGGCCCAGAGCGCCGCGTACGAGCTGAACCACATCGCGTTGGCATGAAAGAGCGGCAGGCAGGTGTAGAGCACGTCGTCGGGCCGGTAGCCGAAATCGAGGGTCACGGCGCGCCCGACGGCATGGCCTTGCGAATGCGGGCACATCACGCCCTTGGACGGGCCGGTCGTTCCCGACGTGTACATGACGAGCTGGGTGTCGTCGAAGGCGACGGCATCGAGCGGCGGCCGTGACTCGTCTTTCGATTCGAGCACGCCGAAGCCGGCGACCTCGGCGCCGCCGGCCTGCAGGCCGCAGCTGGCGAGCTCCTTCGGGCCGCGATAGAAGTAGGCCACGACCTGCGGCAGCCGGTCGCAGACGGCGGCCAGGCGCTCGACCCATTCGTCGTCGACGACGACCCGGGTCGCATCCGACTGGTCGATGAAGTAGCGCAGCATCTCGCCCTTGGCGGCGGTGTTGATCGGCACGACGACGGCGCCGAGCTTGCCCAGCCCCCAAGTCACCGCATAGAACTCCGGGCAGTTGGGCAGCATGACGGCGATGTGATCGCCGTGGCGAACGCCTCGCGCGGCGAAGCCGTTCGCGTAGCGATTGGTCATCGCCTCGATCCGGGCGTAAGTGATGCGCTCGCCTTCCCAGATCAGGAAGACGTTGTCGGGGACGCGAGCCGCCTTCTCGGCGAGGACGCGGCCGATCGTTCTCTCCTCGAGGGGGTAGTCGTGCATGGTGGTGCGTCGCAGCGCGACTGTGGCGGGGGCGCAGCGTTCTGTATTGTCGGACAAACCCTGTGAGATTGTCAGACAATCTGGCCTAGAGTCGGCGAAAATCCAGGACCATGACGACGACGACCGGAGACGACCCGAAGGCTTCGCAAGCCCCTGCGGAGCGCAGCGCGCCGTCGCCCGCGGGTCTCGATGCTGAGACGATCGAGCGGTGGAAGGCCGGCGTCGCGGCGGAGCGCGGCCGGGGTTCGCCGCCGGAGTCTTTTCCGCGCCTGCCCGACATCCCCGCGGGCCGCTACACCGATCCAGCGTTCTACGAGCTCGAGCGCGAGGCGTTGCTGAAGCGAGGCTGGGTCTACGCCGGCCACTCCGACCAGTTGCCCGAGGTCGGCAGCTTCATCGTCACCAAGGTCACCGGCGCGCCGATCCTCGTCGTGCGCGGCGAAAACCGGGCGATCCGCGCCTTCTACAACACCTGCCGGCACCGCGGCGCACCGGTCGCGCGCACAGACTCCGGCCAGGCGACGCGCAGCTTCACCTGCGGCTACCACGGCTGGACCTACCTGCTGGACGGCACGCTCGCCTCGGTGCCCGACGCGCGCGACTTCGCCGGGCTCGACCTGTCGTGCCGCAGCCTGGTGCCGGTGCGCTGCGGCCAGCTCGGCAACTTCATCTTCGTCTGCGAGGACGACAAGGCGGAGCCGCTCGAGACCTTTCTCGAGCCCATCGCACGCTTCTTCCGGCATCTGCCGTTGCACGAGCTGCGGCTGGTGCACCGGCGAACCATCGAGCTCGACGGCAACTACAAGGTCGTGCTGGAGAACTTTCTCGAGGCCTATCACTTCCGCCTTCTGCACCAGCAG
>JAYSMB010000352.1:0-2620 GCA_043725065.1 Burkholderiales bacterium | reverse complement strand
TCCAGGCACTCAAACTGTAGACAGACAACGGAACCCGGATTCCAAGCCAAGTGCTTGAATCACAAAGCAAACTCGTCTGCCGCGCGGCGGAACTTCAGGTTAAAGCGCGCCTGGTGCGCCGCCAGGTGCGCCTTGCCCGCCTCCATGGCGGCCAGGTCACCGAGCAGCAGCGTGTAGCTCGCCTCGGCCGCGGCCAGGTCCTTGGGGTCGGCTTCCATCACGCGTTTGATGTCGTCGAGACGAGCCATGACCACCTTCTTCAAGGTATCGCTCGATCAACTTCAGCGCCGGCTCGCTCGTGCCCTGGAGCGCGCCGAGATCGGCCGCGGCGCCGCACTGGACGATTCTCCCGAGGGGCCGGCCGGCGGCGTCGTTTGGGCTGTCGGTGGTGCGCCCACCGGGACGTTGGCAAAGACCGGCAAGTTGAGCTTGAGCGATTCCAGAAGTCCCACGCGATGCCTCCTCGAATGCCGGCCGGCGAATTCAAAACCATAGCACCGGCGGGGACCGCGCCAAGGGACCCCACAAGGGGGAGCGCGCGTGTCGAATGCAGGGCGTCAGGCCGACGCGCCTTTCACTTCGCGAAGCGTCGCCGGGAGAGCCGCCACGTCATGCCCCGATCCCGTCAACGGCCGAGCGCATCGACCGCCGCTTCCAGCCGCTCGACATCGCTCTCGTCGTTGTAAACCTGCATCGACAGCCTGACCCACAGCGCGTCGCCGCGCGCGATCACCGGAACTTCGATGCGGTGCTCGAACAGCAGTGCGTCGCGCAGCCGCTGCGCGGTCGCGACATCGGCCGGTCCAAGCCGCTCGGGCAAGGGTACGCTGACCATGCAGCCGACCATAGCCTCGGGCGCGGTCCAGCGTTGTCTCCAACGCCCGGCCAGATACTGCGCGCTCCGCCAGGCCAGGCGTTGGTTGTGCTCGCGCATGGCCGACACGCCGAGCACATCGTGCATGAATTCGAGACCGGCCGGTGCGGCGAGCCAGGGCGAGGGATCGCGAGTGCCGGTCCAGTCGAACTCCCGCAGCCAGTCGTCGTTGGTGATGCCCCACGAGATGACGCCTGGATGCAAGCCCGCGCGCCGCTCCGGGGCCGCCCAGAGCACGCCGCAGCTGCGTGGCGCGAAGCACCACTTGTGCAAGTTGGCGGCATACCAGCCGACGTCCAGGCTCTCGATGTTCACGTCGATCGCGCCCGGTGCATGCGCGCCGTCCACCAGCACAGGCACGCCGCGCGCGCGGCACACGGCCGCCATCGCTGCCAGCGGCATGACGAGCGCGGTCTCCGAACTCACATGGTCGAGGATGGCCAGGCGCGTGCGTGGCGTGATCGCCCGCCCAACGGCATCGACGTAGGTCGCAGCGTCTTCGATTGGGAACGGCAATGCGACGCTGCGGATGTTCGCGCCGCGCTGACGCGCGATGAAGGCCGCGGCGCGCGCGACGCCGCCGTAGGCGTGGTCGGGAATCAGGATCTCGTCGCCGGGCTCGAAGTCGATCGAACGCAACACGGCGTTGACGCCGCTGCTCGCGTTGTCGACGAACACCAGGTCCTCACCACTCGCGCCCAGAAACGCTGCGACGCGATCGGCTGCGGCACGCAAGCGCGGCACTTCCGGCGGTGCCGACATGCCGAGGTTCATCAGCTCGCGGATCATGAAGCGCGACGGATGCCGCTCGATCTCGTCGAGGATCGCCGCGCGGGCACGCATCACGGCCAGCGGCGTCACGCCGACCGTGCCGTGGTTCAGGTACACGCCGCCCGGCTCGAGCGGGAAGTGCGCGAGCATGTCGCGGCCGAAGGTCCGGAGCGGCGCGGCGCGGGTCTCGGTATCGCTCATCACCGCATTTTGTCCCGCCGTTGCGATGAACGGCTGGCCAGATCGAGCGATCGAATCTATGCTCCCGGCGGCGTCTGACCCTTGTCCGGCGCCCCATCACGAAAGGAAACCATAAGCTTCGCCAAGCATTTTTCCGTGGCTGCCACCGCCGCCATGATCTGCATCACGTCTGCCTTCGCACAGGAATCGAGCTACACGCCGGGCACCGTCTGGGTGTTCTCGAACATCGAGGTCGAGCCCGGACAATTCGAGCGCTATATGGACTACCTGTCCGGCGACTGGAAAAAGCTCAACGAGTTCGGCAAGAAGGAAGGCTACGTCGTCTCGTACCACGTGATGACGGTGAACAACAAGCGCGGCGGTGAGCCCGACCTGGTGCTGGCGGTCGAGTACAGGGACTACTTCGGAAACGCGGAACAGCTCGCGCAGCAGAAAAAGCTGGAAGCGTTTCTCGCGAGCGACGCTCGCAAGATGGACGCCGCCTCGGGAGAGCGCAAGGTGCTTCGCAAGCTGATCGGCGGCATGGAGATGCAGGAGCTCAAGCTCAAGTAGCCGCTGGCGCGCGCTGGAACTGCCGCGCCCTCCCCGACGGACCCGGCCGTTATCGTCCCGCGTCGGCCAGTTGGCGCCGCCGCACCTCGCCCTGTCGGCCGAACATCCAGCCCGGATATTCGGGCGAAAGGCGGCTCACTTCGTCGAGCCGCTTCAACTCGTCGGCGGCCAGCGTGACGGCGGTGGCGCCGATGTTGTCGGCGAGTTGCTCGGCCTTGCGGG
>JAYSMB010000351.1:0-10686 GCA_043725065.1 Burkholderiales bacterium | reverse complement strand
GCCCTGGGCCAACGGCAAGCAGGACTACCTGAAGATGATCAACGCCCGCGACGGCGGCGTGAACGGCGTCAAGCTGACCTTCGAGGAATGCGAGTACGGCTATGCGACCGACCGCGGCGTCGAGTGCTACGAGCGGCTCAAGGGACATGCCGGCGTCGCTCTCTTCGAGCCGCAATCGACCGGCGTGACCTTCGCCCTCACCGAAAAGGCGCCGGGCGACAAGATGCCGCTGCTCACCGTTGGCTACGGCCTGTCGGCGGCCCAGGACGGCTTCGCTTTCAAGTGGAACTTCCCGATCATGGGCAGCTACTGGACCGGCGCGGACATCATCATCCAGAACCTGGCGAGGAAAGAAGGCGGCTTCGACAAGCTGAAGGGCAAGAAGATCGCCCTCGTGTATCACGACTCGCCGTTCGGCAAGGAGCCGATTCCGCTGCTGCAGGAGCGCGCCAAGCTGAACGGCTTCGAGCTGCAGCTGCTTCCCGTCGCCGCCCCCGGCGCCGAGCAGAAGGCGACCTGGCTGCAGATCCGCCAGAGCAAGCCCGACTTCGTGCTGCTCTGGGGCTGGGGCATCATGAATTCGACAGCGCTGAAGGAAGCCCAGGCGACCGGCTATCCGCGCGACAAGATGTACGGCGTGTGGTGGGCCGGAGCCGAGCCTGACGTCAAGGATGTGGGCGAAGGTGCCAAGGGCTACAACGCGCTGGCGCTCAATCCCTCGGGCCAACAGCCCAAGGTGATCCAGGACATTCTGAAGTACGTGCACGACAAGGGCCAGGGCACCGGCCCGCGAGAAGAAGTCGGCTCGGTCCTCTACACCCGCGGCATCCTGATCCAGATGCTCGGCGTCGAGGCGGTTCGGCGCGCGCAGGAGCGCTACGGCAAGGGCAAGGTCATGACAAGCGAGCAGGTCCGCTGGGGCCTCGAGAACCTGGCGCTCGACCAGAAGAAGCTCGACGCACTCGGCTTCGCCGGCGTGCTGCGCCCGATCTCGACCTCGTGCGCCGACCACATGGGTTCGACCTGGGCGCGCATTCAGACCTGGGACGGGACGAAGTGGGGCATGACGTCGGACTTCTATGAGGCCGACGAGCAGATCATCAAGCCGATGGTGAAGGCGGCCGCCGACAAGTACGTCTCCGACAAGAAACTGACAAGGCGTACGTCAGCCGACTGCCAAACCTGAGCATGTGCACGACAAGGCGGGGGGTGCCATGAGCGGCGCTCCCCTTCTCGACGTCAACGGCATCGAGGTGATCTATAGCCATGTCATCCTCGTGCTGAAGGGCGTCTCGCTGCAGGTGCCCGAAGGCAAGGTGGTCGCCTTGCTCGGCGGCAACGGCGCAGGCAAGACCACGACCTTGCGGGCGGTGAGCAACCTGCTGCGCGCCGAACGCGGCGAGGTGACCAAGGGCTCGATCGAGCTGCGCGGCGAGCGGATCGAAAAGCTCAGCACCTCCGACATGGTCGAGCGCGGCGTGATCCAGGTGATGGAAGGCAGGCACTGCTTCGCCCACCTGACGATCGAGGAGAACCTGCTGACCGGCGCCTACACGCGCAAGGACGGCAAGGCCGCGGTCGCAGCCACGCTCGAGAAGGTCTACCGCTATTTCCCGCGCCTCAAGGACCGTCGCAACTCGCAGGCGGCCTACACCTCCGGCGGTGAGCAGCAGATGTGCGCGATCGGCCGGGCCTTGATGGCCAACCCGAAGATGGTGCTGCTCGACGAGCCGTCGATGGGCCTGGCGCCGCAGATCGTCGAGGAAGTGTTCGAGATCGTGAAGGACCTCAACCAGAAAGAAGGCGTGACCTTCCTGCTTGCCGAGCAGAACACGAACATGGCGCTGCGCTATGCCGACTACGGCTACATCCTCGAACGCGGCCGCGTCGTCATGGACGGCGCGGCCTCGGCGCTGCGCGAGAACGAGGACGTGCGCGAGTTCTACCTGGGCACCGGTTCGGCTTCCGGCGAGCGCAAGAGCTACCGCGACGTGAAGAGCTACAAGCGCCGCAAGCGCTGGCTGTCCTGAAGGAGTCGCAACCCGTGGCCCGTGCCGACGCCGAAGCGCTGAAGACCCTCGCGCCCTTGCTGCGCCAGCTGCGCGAGATCAAGGGCGTGCAGGAGAAGACCCCCGGCATCTTCTACGGCCGGCGCGAGGCCTTCGTTCACTTTCATGACGATGACGGCGCGTTGTTCGCCGACCTGAAAAAGCCCGGTGGCGCGGGCTTCGATCGCTACCCGCTCGCCACGCCGGCCGAGCAGCGCAAGCTAGTCGAAGACGCGAAGTTGCGTGCGCGCCGCTTCGACGACGAATGAGCGGCAACGCCGGCACCGCCCCGCCGTGACCGACTTCTTTGACGCGCTCGAGACGCGCGATCCTGGCGCGCGCGAAGCGGCATTGCTGGCGGCGCTCGCCGCGCAGGTTGCCAACGCGCAGGCGAACGCGCCAGCCTACGCCGAGCGATTCGCCGGCATCGACACAGCATCGATCGCGTCACGCGCCGCGCTGGCAACGCTGCCAGTGCTGCACAAGCACGAGCTGCTCGAGCAACAGAAGTCATGGGCCGGAGACCCGTTCGGCGGTTTTGCCACTATCGGTTGGGGGAGCGCGCGCGATTCGTCGCGCCGCGCCACGCGCGTGTTCGCGTCACCGGGCCCGATCCACGAGCCCGACAGCTCGCGCCCCGACTACTGGCGCATGGGGCGCGCCCTGTTCGCCGCCGGCTTTCGCGGCGGCGACCTCGTGCACAACAGCTTCAGCTATCACTTCACGCCGGCCGGGGCGATGATGGAAAGCGGCGCCGCCGCGGTCGGCTGCACCGTGTTTCCCGCCGGCACGGGTCAGACCGAACAGCAGATCCAGGCCATGGCGACGCTGCGGCCCAGCGGCTACATCGGCACGCCGAGCTTCCTGCGCATCATCCTCGAGAAGGCCGACGAGATGGGTGTCGCGCTGCCGGCGCTGGTCAAGGCATCGGTCGGCGGCGAAGCGTTTCCGCTGGTCCTGCGCGAATGGCTGCGCGAACGCGGCATCGCCGGTTACCAGAGCTATGGAACGGCAGACCTGGGCCTCGTCGCCTACGAAACCGAAGCGCGCGAGGGGCTGGTCGTCGACGAAGGCGTGATCGTCGAGATCGTTCGACCCGGAACCGGCGATCCGGTGGCCGAAGGCGAAGTCGGCGAGCTGGTCGTGACGACGCTCAACCCCGACTACCCGTTGATCCGTTTCGGCACCGGCGACCTCTCGGCGGTGCTTCCCGGCCCGTGCCCGACCGGGCGGACCAACCAGCGCATCCGCGGCTGGCTCGGTCGCGCCGACCAGTCGGCCAAGGTGCGCGGCATGTTCGTCCACCCACCGCAGGTGGCCGAGATCGCGCGCCGCCATCCCGAAGTGAGGCGAGCCCGCCTCGTCGTCAGCGGCGAGCGCGCCGACGACCGGATGTGTCTCGAGATCGAAGTCGACGGCGCTGGCCCGGAAGGCCTGGCCGAGCGCGTTGCCGAGACGATCCGCGACATCACCAAGCTGCGCGGCACGGTGGCGATCCGCGCTCCGGGCAGCCTGCCGAACGACGGCAAGGTGATCGAGGACGCGCGCCGCTACGACTAGCGATGACCGCCTCCACGCTCACTTTGTTCGCTTCCCTCCGAGGCGGCGCCCGGTCGACTTGGGAGTGGCCCTGCGTCGACCGAGTTGCGCCGCGGCCGGGAGCGGTCAGCTTTCGATCTTGACGTCGGCGTCCTTCACCACCTTGGCCCACTTGACGATCTCGGCGTGGATGAAGGTCGCGAACTTCTCGCTCGAGCCGCCGCCGTCTTCGGCGCCGTAGGTGTCCATCTTCTCCTGAACGTCCGGCAGCGCGAGAACGAGGTTGACGTCCCGGTTGATCTTCTGCGCGACCGCCGCCGGCAGCCTGGCCGGCCCCGCGAGACCGTACCAGGTGGTCGCCTCGAAGCCGTCGAAACCCTGCTCCTGCATCGTCGGCACCGTCGGATGCCCCTTGGCCCGCTTGGTCCGCGTTTGCGCGATCGCGATCACGCGGCCGCTCTTCACATGCGGCGTCGCCGCGGTCATGGTCTCGAAGCTGTACTGGATCTGGCCGCCGATCAGGTCCTGCGGCAACGGGCCGCTGCCCTTGTAGGGGACGTGCAACGCGTCGACCTTGGCCCGCAGCTTGAACATCTCCAGCGCGAGGTGCCGCGCCGACCCCAAGCCGGCGGAGCCGAAGCTCACGGCGCCAGGCTGCGCCTTGCACAGCGCGACGATGTCCTTCACCGTCTTCGCTGGTTGCGCGGTATTGGCGATGAGCAGATTGGGCGTCACGCCGACCAGCAGGATCGGCACGAAATCGCGCTCGGCCTTGTAGCGCAGCTTGGGCTGCAAGCTGGGCGCGAGGGCGTGGCTGTTGATATGCGCCATCAGCAGGGTGCTGCCGTCGCCAGGTTGCTGGGCGACGTAGTCGGCGGCCAGCACGCCGGCCACGCCGGCCCTGTTCTCGACGATGACCTGCTGGCTCCAGATGATGCCGAGCTTCTGGCCGACGACGCGGGCCAGCGCATCGGTGCCGCCGCCGGGCGCAAAGCCAACGACGATTCGCACCGGCCCGAAGAGGCGCCGCAGAAAGCGCTCTGGGAAGTGCGCAAAGCCGGCCTCAACAGCATGATGGGCCTGGAGGGCGACGGCAAGCCGGTCAGCTTTATCGAGGACTGCGCCGTGCCGGTCGAGCATCTGGCCGACTACACCGACGCGCTGACCGAGGTCTTCGCCCGCCATGGCACGCGCGGCACCTGGTGCGCCTACAGCGGTGAGCACGGCGACGATTTGTGCCGCGGCGAATGGATCAACTGGCAGTTCGGGCCGAAGATAGCCACCGCGTTGCGGGCGATCAAGAACCATCTCGACCCGATCGACCTGCTCGCGCGGCGCATCATCGATCCGCCGAAGATGGACGACGCCAGCTTGTTCCGCTACGCGCCGGGCTACAAGACGATCGCGTTGACGCCGGTCTTCGACTGGTCGACCTGGAACGTGCGGAACGATCCGCTCACCGAAGCGACGACCGCGCCTGGCAGCGGCGGCGATCCGAGCGGCGGCTTGGCCAAGGCCGTCGAGATGTGCAACAACAACGGCCACTGCCGCAAGTTCGACGCCGGCACGATGTGCCCGAGCTTTCGCGTCACGCGCGACGAGCGGCATCTGACGCGTGGCCGGGCGAACCCCTTGCGTCTGGCGCTGTCCGGGCAGCTCGAAGGGCTTGTCGGCGAGCATCCACTCGCGAGCGACGCGGTGCACGACGCGCTCGCGCTCTGCGTCGGCTGCAAGGGTTGCAAGCGCGACTGTCCGACCGGCGTCGACATGGCACGCATGAAGCTCGAGGTCACCGCGCAGCGTAAGGAACGCCATGGCCACACGCCGCGCGATCGTTGCATCGCCGCGCTGCCGGATCTGGCCCGCATCGCCAGTCGGGTGGCGTGGCTACCCAACCTTCGCAATCGAGGCAGCTTGCTCGCACGCTTGTCGGAGCGCTGGCTCGGCCTGTCGGCGCGACGCTCGCTGCCACGCTGGCGTCGCGACACGTTCTGGCAAGTTGCGCCGACGCTCGGTCTGGCGAGTCGCGAAGCGGCGCTGACAGCCGAGAAGGCAGCCGTACTTTTCGTCGACACCTTCAACGGCAACTTCGAATCCGAAAACGCGGTCGCCGCGGTGCGCGTGCTGCAAGCGGCCGGCTACGCGGTCCACGTCGCCGAAAGGCCGGGCGCTGCGCTCTGCTGCGGCCGTACCTTGCTCGCGGCCGGGATGCCGGAACGGGCCAGGGCCAAGGCCTCGGAGCTGCTCGCCGCGTTCTTGCCGTTCGCCGAACCCGGCATTGCCATCATCGGCCTAGAGCCTTCATGCCTGCTGACCTTGCGCGACGAAATGCAGGTGATGGGGCTCGGCGACGCGGCCGCGACGGTCGGTGCGCACTGATGTTCGAGGAGTTCATCGTGCGCGAACTGCATGCTGGACGCTTCTCGCTGGACCTGCAACCTGCCGCACAGCCGATCCTCGTGCATGGCCACTGCCATCAGAAAGCGTTCGGCACGATGCCGCGAGTGCTCGAGGTTCCGCGCCTGATCCCCGGGCGCGGAACCGAAGCTGATCGAGAGCTCGTGCTGCGGCATGGCCGGCAGCTTCGGCTACGAAGCCGAGCACTTCGACATCTCGATGGCGATGGCCGAGCTGAGCCTGTTGCCTGCCATCCGCAACGCCCCCGCGGCCTTGATCGTCGCCGACGGAACGAGTTGCCGGCACCAGATTGCCGACGGCGCGGGGCGCGAAGCCAGGCACGTGGCCCGGCTGCTTTCGGATCTGCTCGCCTGACCGGAGCTCGACCCTCAACTGCACACGACCAGCGGAATCGTCTTGCCGATGGCGTCGGCGAAAACGCGCAGCTTCAGCACCTTGTCGACGAGCTTGTCGGCGGTCGCGTCGCTGTCGTCGGGCTCGGCGCGGACGAACAGCAGGATGCGGCGACCGATCGCGCCGCGAACCCGGCCTTCGATCTCGACACGCGCTTCGGCGACGCGCCGCACCAGCGCCATCACCGCAACTCCTGCACGGTTTTGAAATGGGCTTCGACGTTCGACGGCAGCAACTGGATCGACGCGCGTAAGCCCTCGACCTCGGTCATCAAGGCCTGCTCGACTTCGCCGCGCAAGGCGGCGGCGCGGCCCAGTGTCCAGGTCGCTGGGACGTGCATGTGCATGTCGAGAAAGCGCCGGCTGCCAGCGCGGCGCGTGACCATGTCGTCGAATCGAACCGTCGCCTCGGCAAAGCGCGCCAGGGTGCGGTCGATGCGCGCCTGCACCTCGGGCTCGACCGCCTTGTCCATCAGACCCTCGATCGAGCCCCAGACGACGCGTGCGCCCTCGCGAACGATGTTGGCCGCCACGAGAACGGCGACGGCGGGATCGATCCAGAGCCAGCCGGTCAGATGAACGAGGACAAGGCCGACGACGACGCCGGCGGAAGTCCACACGTCGGCGTAGAGGTGGCGGGCGTCGGCCTCGAGGACGATCGAGCGGTGCTGGCGCGAGGCGGCCATCATCTTCCAGGCGAGCGCGCCGTTGAGCGCCGAGCTCGCCGCCGTCAGCGTCAGGCCGAGGCCCAGGCCTTCGAGCGGCCGGGGGTTGATGAAGCGCAGCGTGGCGACCCAGGCGATGGCGACCGCCGCACCGGCGATCAGCAGCCCCTCGAAGCCGCTTGCGAAGTACTCGGCCTTGGTATGGCCGAAAGGGTGGTCGTCGTCGGCCGGGCGCGCCGCGATGGAGACCATGGCCAGCGCGAACAGCGCCGACGCCAGGTTGACGAAGGACTCCATCGCGTCCGAAAGCAGTCCGACCGAGCCGGTCACCCACCAGGCGAGCGTCTTCGTCGCGATCGCGATGACGGCGGCCGCGACCGAGAGACGGAGCAGTGTCCGCACTTGCATCACCGCTGCCGCCTCAACTCAGAGTGACGCGGGCGAACTTGCGCTTGCCGACCTGGACGACGAAGGTTCCGGGGGGAAGCTTCATCGTGCGATCAGCGATGACAGTGCCGTCGACACGAACCCCGCCGCCAACGATGAGCCGCATCGCCTCGCTGGTCGATGGCGCGAGGCGGGCCTGCTTCAAGACAGCGCCGATGCCGAGCGGTGCGCCCGAGAGCGCGATCGCTTCGATCTCATCGGGAACCCCGCCCTTGGCGCGCAGGTTGAAATCCGTCTCGCCCCGTTCCGCCGCAATCGAACCGTGAAAGCGCGCGGTGATTTCCTTGGCAAGAGCGACTTTGGCGTCGCGCGGATTGCGGCCGGCGTTGGTCTCCGAATGAAGTCGGCCAATCTCGTCTTTGCCGCGAGAACTCAGCAGATCGAAGTATTTCCACATCAGATCGTCGCTGATCGACATGATTTTGGCGAACATGTCGTTCGGCGGTTCAGTGACCGCGATGAAGTTCCCCTTCGACTTCGACATCTTCTCGACGCCATCGAGACCTTCCAGCAGCGGCATCGTCATGATGCACTGGGGTTCCTGACCGTACTCGGCCTGCAAGGACCTGCCCACCAGCAGGTTGAACTTCTGGTCGGTGCCGCCAAGCTCGAGGTCGGACTTCAGCGCCACCGAGTCGTAGCCTTGCATCAGCGGGTAGAGGAACTCGTGCACGCTGATCGGCGTTCCGGCCTTGAAGCGCTTGGAAAAGTCGTCGCGCTCCATCATCCGGGCCACCGTATAACGCGAGGCGAGCTGGATCATGCCGCGGGCGCCAAGCGGGTCGCTCCACTCGGAGTTGTAACGAATCTCGGTCCTTGCGGCGTCCAGGATCAAGCCGGCCTGCGCCTGGTAAGTCGTCGCGTTGGCTTCGATCTGCTCGCGGGTCAGCGGCGGCCGGGTCGTGTTGCGGCCCGAGGGGTCGCCAATCATCGAGGTGAAGTCGCCGATCAGGAAGATGACCGTGTGGCCGAGGTCCTGCAACTCGCGCAGTTTGTTGAGTACGACCGTATGGCCGAGATGAATGTCGGGGGCGGTCGGATCCAGCCCAAGTTTGACGCGCAACGGCACGCCTGTCGCTTCCGAACGCGCCAGTTTGGCGAGCCAGTCGACCTCGGGCAAGAGCTCGCTGCAATGGCGTTTCGAAATCGCCATGGCGCGCAAGACTGCGTCGCTGGGGTCCGGAGGCCCGGCAACAGAAGATACAAACATAGGGGGAAATGGGGTGGAGGGGGCGGCGGACCGGGCCGCTATACTGCGCGGCGGCGTCCTACAACGCCGCCTCGAAGTGTCCTACGAGGCCAGTCGGGAGCCCACGATTCTAGTGGCGCCCCGGCGGCGACGATCAACCGAAGCGCGAGCCGACCCAGCAAGCGCCGACCGACCCGAGCGACCACGCTCCGCTGAAAATTGAAATCGTTGGCTCCCATTGAACTCGCCTGGGCGTACGCCTCGGCGCATGCCGCCAGTTTTGCCACCAGCTATCCGAAGACGCTGGCCGCTACCGTCACGCTCGGGCTGGCTGGATTTGCCGCCACCGCCCTCGGCGTCGCGCCCATGGTGCCGGACGCGGCAAGCCTACCCAAGCGCATCATCACTGAAAGCGTAGTCACGGCCGATCTCCGGCCGCAACTCGAGGCCTTGGCCGAACACGACTTCGATCTGTTCCGCGGCGACGCCACCCGCGCCAGCGACACCGCGGATTCACTGCTGCGCCGGCTGAACGTCAGCGATGCCATAGCGGCAGCCTTTCTTCGCGCTGATCCCGTCGCCAAGAAGCTGCTCGACGGGTGGGCTGGCAAGCGCGTGCAGGTGCGGGTCGACGCTGCGGGCAGGCTCGAAGAGCTCGTCGCACGCTACGCGGCCCCCGGCAACGACAAGCTGCCGACGCGATTCAGCCGGCTGCGCATTGAACGCGTGGCCGGCAAGCTGGTCGCCTACGTGGTGCTGGCGCCGCTCGCTTCGCAACCGCTGCTGGCCAGCGGCACGATCCGCTCCTCGCTGTTCGCGGCCACCGACGAAGCCGGCATCCCCGATCCGGTGGCAACGCAGATCGCCGAGATCTTCGCGACCGACATCGATTTCCGACACGAGCTGAAGAAGGGCGCAACCTTTTCGGTGGTCTACGAAGCGCTCACCGCCGACGGCGAGCCGATCACGTGGGGTTCAAGCGCCGGTCGCGTTCTCGCCGCCGAGTTTGTCAACAAGAACCAGACCTTCTCGGCCATGTGGTTCAAGGACGGCGACGGCAAAGGCGCGTATTTCGGCCTCGACGGCCAGAGCAAGCAGCGCACGTTCCTCGCGAGCCCGCTCGAGTTCTCGCGCGTGACCTCGGGCTTCGCGATGCGCATGCATCCGATCCTCAACACCTGGAAGCAGCACAACGGCGTCGACTACGGCGCGCCGACCGGAACGCCGGTGCGGACTATCGGCGACGGCGTCGTCGAGTTCGCCGGCTGGCAAAACGGCTACGGCAACGTCATCCACATCAAGCATGGCAATGAGCTTGCCACGGTGTATGCCCACCTGAGCCGCGTCGACGTCGCCGCGGGCGACAAGGTCGAACAGGGTGAGACGATCGGCGCGGTCGGCCAGACCGGCTGGGCGACCGGGCCGCATCTGCACTTCGAGGTCAAGGTCGATGGCGTCCAGCAGGATCCGCTGCTCGTCGCGCAGTCGTCCGAAGGTGTCTTGCTCTCGCCCGCGGCCAAGGCGCAACTTACGCTGCTGTCGCACAGCGTTCGTGCGCAACTCGGCGTTGCGCAGACGCTGGCCCACGCGCAAGTCGTCGGCGGATAAGCGTTCGGTGCCGTGAGCACCGTGTTCATCGGCCTCATGTCGGGCACTTCGCTCGACGGGATCGACGGCGTGATCGTCGATTTCGCGCCCGGCGCGGCGTCCACGCCGCTACGGGTTATGGCCCATGTGCACCGCGAATTCATGCCCGAGTTGCGTAGCGAATTGCTGGCGCTCAATCGTTCGGGCAGCGACGAAATCCATCGTGTCGCGCTTGCCGGCAACGCGTTGGCCCGCGGCTATGCCGATGTCGTCGAGTCGTTGCTTGCCGCGGCTCCGATGGAGCGCGAGCGGGTTGCAGCCATCGGTTGTCACGGGCAAACGGTCCGGCACCGGCCGGGAGCATTCGACGCGACCGGCTACACGGTACAGGTCAATGCGCC
>JAYSMB010000350.1:0-7870 GCA_043725065.1 Burkholderiales bacterium | reverse complement strand
AGCCAGCGCTCGGTCGTAAAGGCCGGGCGCGGCAAGGTCAGCGAGTGACGGGTGGGCGCAGCCGGCAGCCGGCAGCGCGCCGTCGCCGACAATCCGCCCATGGCCAAAGACAAGTCGATCTACACCTGCACCGAATGCGGCGGCACCTCGCCGAAGTGGCTCGGCAAGTGCCCGAACTGCGAGGCCTGGAACACGCTGGTCGAATCGGTGGCGGAGGGCGCGCCGAAGCACCGCTACAGCGCCGGCGCGCGCGGGCTGATCGCGAGCCAGCCGGTGGCCACGCTGGGCGAGATCGAGGCCAGCGACGTGGACCGCCAGCCCACCGGCATCGACGAGCTCGACCGCGTGCTCGGCGGCGGCATCGTCGCCGGCGGTGTGGTGCTGATCGGCGGCGACCCGGGCATCGGCAAGTCGACGCTGCTGCTGCAGGCGCTCGACTCGCTGTCACGCAACATGAAGGCGCTGTACGTCACCGGCGAAGAAAGCGGCGCGCAGGTCGCATTGCGCTCGCGCCGGCTCGGTCTCGGCGGCTCGCAGGTGCGGGTGCTGGCCGAGATCCAGCTCGAGAAGATCAGCGCGACCATCGACCAGGAAGCGCCGGCCGTCTGCGTGATCGATTCGATCCAGACCGTCTACAGCGACCAGCTCTCGTCAGCCCCCGGCTCGGTGGCGCAGGTGCGCGAATGCGCGGCCCAGCTCACGCGGCTGGCCAAGTCGAGCGGCACGACCATCATCCTGGTCGGCCACGTCACGAAAGACGGCGCGCTCGCCGGGCCGCGCGTCATGGAGCACATCGTCGATACCGTGCTCTATTTCGAGGGCGACACGCACTCGAGCTTTCGCCTGGTTCGCGCGATCAAGAACCGGTTCGGCGCAGTCAACGAGATCGGCGTCTTCGCGATGACCGAGAAGGGCCTGAAGGGCGTGGCCAACCCGAGCGCGATCTTTCTCTCGACGCACGGCGATCCGGTCGCCGGCTCATGCGTATTGGTCACCCTCGAAGGAACACGACCTTTGCTCGTCGAAGTGCAGGCGCTGGTCGATTCGGGAGGGCCCAGCCCGCGGCGGCTGTCGGTCGGCCTCGACCGCGATCGGCTTGCCATGATGCTGGCCGTGCTGCATCGCCACGCCGGCATCGCCGCGCTCGATCAGGACGTGTTCGTCAACGCCGTTGGCGGCGTGCGCATCAGCGAGCCGGCGGCCGATCTCGCGGTCATGCTGGCGATCCAGAGCAGCCTGCGCGGCAAGCCCTTGCCGCGCGGCTTCATCGCTTTCGGCGAAGTCGGCCTGGCCGGCGAAATCCGTCCCGCGCCGCGCGGCCAGGAGCGCTTGCGCGAAGCGGCCAAGCTGGGCTTTTCGGTCGCCGTCGTGCCCAAGGCCAACGCACCCAGGGGCGCCGCGGCCAAAGGCTTCGAAGGCCTCACCATCCACGCTGTCGAGCGCATCGAAGAAGCGATCGAGCGCGTCCGCTCGCTGTGACCGGGGGAGCGGTCGTGAATCCGATTCTCGGCTGGCTGCTCGCGGCCATCCTCGCCGTTGCGTCCTGGCAGCTCTACTCGTGGCCGGGGCTGGCGATGGCGGCCAGCGCGATCATCTTCTGGCTGCTGCTGCAGTTCAGCCGCACGTTGCGAGTGATGAAGAGCGCAGCCGATTCGCCGCTCGGTCAGGTGCCGAGCGCGGTCATGTTCCATGCTGGTCTACATCCCGGGCTGACGATGCTGCAGATCGTGACCCGAACAAAAAGCCTCGGCCGCAAGATCGAAGGTGCCGACGACGACTGGCTGTGGCGCGACGAGGGCGGCGACAGCGTTCGCCTGCACTTCGAGCGTGGCCGGCTGAAGAGCTGGCGGATCGAGCGTCCGACCTAGAATCAGTGCCCCGAAGGACGAGCAGGAGAGCGCCATGTCGATGGCCGATCGCGACGGAAAGATCTGGATGGACGGCGTGCTCGTCGAATGGCGCGACGCGAAGATTCACGTCCTCACCCACACCCTGCACTATGGCTGCGGCGCCTTCGAAGGTGTGCGCGCTTACAACACGGTGAACGGCACGGCGATCTTTCGTCTCTACGAGCACACCGAGCGGCTCTTCAACAGCGCCAAGATCCTGCGCATGAAGATTCCCTTCTCGTTCGAAGAGGTCTTCGAGGCACAACGCAGCGTGGTGCGCGAGAACAAGCTCGAGTCTTGCTACCTGCGGCCGCTGACCTGGATCGGCTCCGAGAAGATGGGCGTCTCGCCCAGGGGCAACACCGTGCACCTGATGGTCGCCGCCTGGCCCTGGGGCGCCTACCTCGGCGAAGACGGCATGAAGCGCGGTATCCGCGTCAAGACCTCGAGCTACACGCGGCACCACGTCAACATCACGATGACGCAGGCCAAGGCGGTCTCGAACTACACCAACTCGATCCTTGCGAACATGGAAGCGCTCGACGACGGCTACGACGAAGCGCTGCTGCTCGACGCAAGTGGCTTCGTCAGCGAAGGCGCGGGCGAGAACATCTTCATCATCAAGAAGGGCGTGGTCCACACGCCCGATTTGTCGGCGGGCGCGCTCAACGGCATCACCCGCGACACCATCCTCGCGATCTGCGACGACCTTGGCCTGAAGCTGGTCGAAAAGCGGATCACGCGCGACGAGGTCTACATCTGCGACGAGGCCTTCTTCACCGGCACCGCGGCTGAAGTGACGCCGATCCGCGAGCTCGACCGCATCGAACTCGGCGCCGGCTCGCGCGGGCCGATCACCGAGAAGATACAGAGCGCGTTCTTCGACATCGTCAACGGCCGCGATCCCAAGTACGCCGAATGGCTGACCAAGGTGTGATGGCGATGGCAGGCGGCGACCCAAGAAAGAGCGCGGTGGTGGAACTGGCGGCGGACGAGCTGCAAGGCCCGGGAGTCGTCTTCTGCCCGAACCCGAAGATGCCGCTCTGGAGCAACCATCCGCGCGTCTTCATCGACGTGGCGAGTACCGGCTCGGGCAAGTGCCCATACTGCGGCACCGAATACAAGCTCAAGGCCGGCGAGACGATCCGCTCGCATTGAGCGCGCTCCAATGACGCGCTCCCTCGTCATCGCGCCGCAATGGATCGGCGATGCGGTGATGGCCGAGCCACTGCTCGCCGCGCTCGCCGCGCGCGGCGAGTCGATCACGGTTGCCGCGCTGCCCTGGGTCGCACCGGTGTCGCGGGCGATGCCGCAGGTGGGCGATATCGTCGAGCTGCCGTTCACCCATGGCCGGCTCGACTGGGCCGCGCGACGTCGCATCGCGGCGACGCTGCGCGGTCGCTTCGACACCGCGTACGTGTTGCCGAACTCGATCAAGTCGGCGCTCGTCCCCTGGCTCGCGAACATCCCGTTGCGCATCGGGTATCAGGGCGAAGGGCGGGTGCTGTTGCTCAATCGCCGACTGCCCAATGCCGAAGGTCGGCCGCCGATGGTCGCGTTCTACGGCGCGCTGTCGGGCAGCGACTTCGATACGGCGTCGCGGCCCAGGCTCCAACTTGACGACGCGACGATTGATGCGGGGCTGACCGGGGCCGGCCTCGTCCGGAGCGGCTTCTGGGTCGTCGCGCCCGGTGCCGAATACGGGCCCGCCAAGCGCTGGCCGGCAGACCACTACGCGGTCCTCGCACGCTCGCTGCATGCCGCCGACGGCGCCCCTGTCGTGCTGCTCGGATCGAAAGGCGAAGCGCCGCTGTGCCAATCGATCGCCGACGCCGCGCCCGGTGCTTGCCGCGTGCTCGCGGGCGAGACCTCGCTCCTGGAGGCGATGGCGCTGATCGCCGCGTCGCGCGGTCTCGTCAGCAACGATTCGGGGCTGATGCATGTGGCCGCCGCGTTCGGCGTGCCGCAGGTCGCCGTATTCGGTTCGACCAGCCCCGAACACACGCCGCCGCTCAACACCAACGCACGGGTTCTTTGGCTGAGGGATGAACTGAGGCTCGACTGCATGCCCTGCTTCGATCGGACCTGCCGCTTCGGTCACATGCTCTGCCTGGTCGGTGTCGCGCCCGCGCGCGTGGAGGCGGCGCTGCGCGACGCCGTCGCCGATCAGAGGGAGAACTTGCCGGCATAGACGATCGGTCCGGTCGCCTTGCCGGTGGGCGAGCCGCCAAGTGGCTCGATCGTGACGGCCAGCGTGTCGACGCCGGCCAGGACACTGCCGCGCAGCGCCACGGTGCCGCTGCCGCCGGGCAGCACGCCGAGCGAACGCGGCGCGCCGTCCTTCGGCACTGCCCACAGCTCGAGCGAGCGATCGGCCTGGACAGAGACAGGAACGATCGGTCGCGCTACCAGCGTCGCACCGTCGCCGCTGATGCTGGCGACGAGCGAGGCCGGCCGCACGCCGCCCGGCACCGCACTGGTCGCGGTAAGCACGACCACCACCGGCGGCGGCACGGCGCGCGGGTTGGCCAGCAACACAGCAAGGCCGATCGCGGCGACGCTTGCGAAGGTAGTGAGGCCGCGCCAGAACGAGAGGCGCTGCCACGCCCCTGTCGCTGCCTTCGCCTCGCCGCCGATCCGCTCCGAGACTCGCCGCCAGACCTCGCCCGAGGGCTGGACCGGCGCGATCGATTCCGTCAGCGGCATCAGCCGTTCCTGCCACGCGTGCGTCGCCTCGCGCAGCAAGGCGTGCGCCGGCAGCAGGCTCTCGAAGCGCCGCCGCGCGCCGCCGCGCAGCGTACCGGCGACGTATTCCGCAGCGAGACTGTCGGCGAGGTCGGGGCGGCCGTAGTCCATCTCAGGCTTCCTTTCCGTCGCGCTCGACTGCGCCTTGCAGACAGCTCTTCAAGGTCATCAGCGCTCTTCGCACCCACGATTTCACCGTGCCCAGCGGCTGGCGCAGTTGCTCGGCCACCTCGGCGTGGCTGAGGCCCTGGTAGAAGGCCAACGCGACACTTTGCCGCTGCAGCGCCGTAAGCTTGTCCATGCACTGAGTGACCGCGCGCGCATCCGTGGCCCGGCTCAGGAGATCGAGCGGGCCGGGCGCTGCATCGGCCACGGTGTCGTACACGTCTTCGTCCTCAGGATCGGTGCCGCCGGCAGCGGAACCCAGGGTCTGGAATCGCGGTTGCGTCCGCACTCGACGCAGGCTGTCGATCGCACGGTTGCGGGCGATGCTGGTAAGCCAGGTCAGGGGCTGGCTCTGGGCGGCGTCGAAGCTCTGTGCGGCGCGCCAGACGTTGACGTAGACCTCCTGAAGGATGTCTTCGGCCTGGGCGCGATCCCGGTTGATACGCAACACCACCGCGAACAGATGCGAGCTGGTTCGCTCGTATAGCGTGGCAAATGCCGCACGGTCGCCGAGACCGGCGCGGGCGAGCAAACGAGACAGATCGAGGCTGCGCTCGGTCCAGTCGGCAGCGGGTTTGACCATGAAAAGGTTCGAGACGGCTGGCCTTTGGAGGTCTTCCTACAATTCAGCGCTGGAGAGTAACCGAAGAACTCGATGCGCCGCCCGAAACCACCTGCCCCCTCGATCGGCTCCGCCGACGATGTCGAAGTCGAGTTCTACGAAGCCTTGCGGCGCGGCGACATCGATCGCCTGATGGCGCTATGGTCCGACGACGACGAGATCAGCTGCGTTCATCCCGGCGGCCGGCGGCTGGTCGGCGCGGTCGCGATCCGGTCCGCCTTCGACGCCATGTTCTCGCACGGCGCGATCGATGCGCGGCCGGAGAAAGTGCGCCGCCTCGACACCCACTCGACAGCGGTGCACAGCGTGCTCGAACGCATTCGGGTGATGGGCCCCGAAGGCGAGCGCTTCGCCTGGGTCGTGGCGACCAATGTCTACCTCAAGGCGGCGCAAGGCTGGCGGCTGGTCGCGCATCACGCAAGCCCGGGAACGGCGAGCGAAGTGCAGGACATCGCCGAAACGGCTTCGATCCTGCATTGATGCCGGCGCCTGATTTCCCCGCCCCGCGCTGGCTGCCGGGCGGCCATGCGCAGACGATCTGGCCGGCCCTGTTCAGCCGCCGCCACACCGGCCCGGCGCTCTCGTTCCGGCGCGAGCGATGGACGACGCCGGACCAGGATTTCATCGATGTCGACTGGCTCGGTGAGGACGCCGACGCGACCTTGCTCGTTCTCTTTCACGGCCTCGAAGGCTCGTCGGCCAGCCACTATGCCCAGGCCTTCGCCGCCGAGGCAAGACGGCGTGGCTGGCGCTTCGCGATCCCGCACTTTCGCGGCTGTTCGGGCGAGATCAACCTCGCGCCGCGTGCCTATCACTCGGGCGACTGGGAAGAGGTCGCGTGGCTGCTCGCCCGCTTTCGCGAACGGCATGGCGGGCCGATCGTCGCGGTCGGCGTCTCGTTGGGCGGCAACGCCTTGCTGCGCTATGCCGAAGAAGCGGGCGAGGCGGCCGCCGCGAACGTGCGAGCCGTCGCCGCCGTTTCCGCTCCGCTCGATCTGGATGCCGGCGCCACGGCGATCGGCCGCGGCTTCGGCCGGCAGATCTACACGCGCATGTTCCTGCGCTCGATGAAACCCAAGGCCTTGCTGAAACTGGCCCAGCATCCCGGTCTGTTCGACGGCGAGCGCATGCGGCGGGCGCGCGACCTGCGCGAGTTCGACGATGTCTTCACCGCGCCGCTGCACGGCTTTCGCGACGTCGCCGACTACTACGCGCGCGGCTCGACCAAGCCGCAGCTCGCGCGGATCCGCGTTCCGGCGCTCGTGCTCAACGCGCAGAACGATCCGTTCCTGCCGGCGGCCGCGCTGCCCGGCACGAGCGACGTCGGTCGCCACGTCACGCTCTGGCGGCCCGCGCATGGCGGCCATGTCGGCTTTGCGGCCGGTCGCTGGCCGGGCCACGTCCAGGCTTTGCCCGAGCGGGTCGCGGGGTGGCTTGCCGGGCAGCCGTAGTCGCGCTGCTCGCGGAACACAATCCGTCGATGGACCCGATCGTCGAAGCGGCGCTGAAGAAGTGGCCCAACGTGCCGCACTGCTACGGCTGGCTCGCGCTCGACGCGCGCGGCGACTGGTACATGCGCGACGACCGGATCCAGGCGGTCGGCCCCTTTCCGCGCGTCAAGGGCAGCCGCATCGAGCACGAAAAGCTGCGTGAATTCATCGCTCGCAACTACACCAGCGACGCCGCCGGCGCCTGGTTCTTCCAGAACGGGCCGCAGCGCGTGTATGTCGAGCTCGAAGCGGCGCCCTGGGTCTGGCGCCTGCGGGCGGGCGACGAAGGCAGGCTGGCGATAACCAGCCACACCGGCCGGCCGGCCGTCGCCAGCGAGGCGGTGGTCGACGAATCGGGGCGCCTCTTCTTCGTCACCGATCTCGGCCTCGGCCTGGCCCACACGCTCGACATGGAACTTGCCGCAGATGCGATCGAGCGGGGCGAGTGGCAGACGCGCGAACAGAGCTTCGCGGCGCTGATCGAGCGCTTCGGCTATCGCTTGAGGCCGGCGGCAAGCCCGGCCGGGTGAGGCGTCGGTGAGGCGTATGTGCGGCCTGATGCCGCACCGCTCGCCGCCTACTTCGCGGCGTTCACCATGTAGGTGACGACGGCCTTGATTTCGGCCTCGCCGGCGGTCGAGCCACCCTTGGGCGGCATCGCGCCCTTGCCCTTGATGGCGCTGGCGGTCAGCGCGTCGATGCCCATGGCGATGCGTGGCGCCCAGGCCGCCTTGTCGCCGAACTTCGGCGCACCGGCTACACCCATGGCATGACAAGCCGAGCAGATTTGCGCGTACTGGGCCGGCGGCGCGCCGGCATCGGCCTTGGCGGCGGCGGGTGCGACCATGGTTGCCGGCGGGGTCGTTGCCGCGGCTGGTGCCGCGGACATTGCGTCGGCGGCCGGCGTCGCTGGTGCGCCCAAGGTCGGCGACAAGGCGGCCTGGGCGCCACGTATCGCG
>JAYSMB010000349.1:0-2547 GCA_043725065.1 Burkholderiales bacterium | reverse complement strand
TGCCCGCGGCGCCGGCAGCAATGCCGCCGAAGCCGAACAGCGCCGCGATCAGTGCGATCACGAAGAAAACGACGGCATAGTGAAGCATGGTGAACTCCTGGGTTGACGCGGCGGTCGCTGGATAGAAAAGTGCGGCCGCTGCGGTGTGCATATCTTCACGGGCCGGCCTGCCGTCGGCGATAGGCTGCGCGGCAGGCCGCTTGTCGGGAGTGCGAGGGACGCGCTGTCGGACGGCTCCGACGCCGGGCCTGCCGCCGGGGGTTGGCGTGCCACACTCGCCGTTCCAGGTTCTCCACTTCTTTTGCCTGTCATGAGCGATTCGACGCACGACGCTTCGGCCTTCCCCGCACCGGCCCAGAGCACCGTGACCGAGCGCGCGCCACGACCCGCGGCGACGATCGTCGTCGTGCGCGATGGCGCGAGCGGGCTCGAAGTGCTGCTTTCGCGCCGTGCCGACGGCGGCGACTATACGAGTGGCGCCTGGGTCTTTCCCGGCGGCATCGTCGACGCCCGGGATCGCGAAACGCACGGCGCCTGTGTCGGACTCGACGACGCCGAGGCCAGCGCGAAGCTCGGCCTCGCGAGCGGCGGTCTCGATTTCTTTGTCGCCGCGATCCGAGAATGCTTCGAGGAATCGGGCCTGCTGTTCGGCCGAGCCGATGGCGACAGCGGGCTCGCGCTCGACGGTGCCGCCGCCGCCCGGCTCGCGCCCTGGCGCGGTCTGCTGCACCAGCGCGAGCACGGCATCGCCGAGATGTGCGCGAAGGAGAGGATCCGCCTGGACGCCGGCGCAATGGTCTACCTCAGCCATTGGCTGACGCCACTCGGCCGGGCCAAGCGCTACGACACCCGCTTCTTCATCGCCGCCGCGCCGGCCTCGCAGATCGCGCTGTTCGATGGCACCGAGATGGTCGAGCAGCTCTGGATCGCCCCGGCCGAGGCGCTGGCGCGCAGTCGAACCTTGAAGCTCCTGACGCCGACTCAGAAAACGCTGGAGTTGGTCGCGCGCTACGCCGACGTCGCCTCACTGATGGCTTGGGCCGCGGCACCTCGAAGCGTGCCGTTGACAATGCCGCACGTGGCCGGCGGCAAGGATGGGCTGCGTCCGGTGCTGCCCGACGAGCCGGCCTGGGCCGAACTCGGTCGCATCGATCCGGCCGGCCACGGCCTCGGCTCGTACGAACTCGTGCCCGGCCGTGCCGTGCGCCTGTCGGAGCGAGTGATCCGCGTCACCGCCGGAAACGGCAGCATGATGACCGGCCCGGGAACGAATACCTACCTGATCGGCGGCGGCCCCGCCAACGAATGGGCCGTGATCGACCCGGGCCCCGCGATCGACGCGCATGTCGAGGCGATCCTGGCCGCGGCGCCCGGGTCGATCAACCGCATCTTCGCGACCCACACCCATACCGATCATTCGCCGGCGACGGTCGCGCTCTAGGCGCGCACCGGCGCGACAGTGCACGGACTGGTGGCTCGCCATCGCGAATGGCAGGACGCGAGCTTTGTTCCCGACGTGACGTTGACAGGCGGCGAACGCGTCGAGCTGGCACCGGCGACGACGCTGCTCGTGATCCACACGCCCGGCCACGCGTCGAACCACCTCTGCTATCTGCTCGAAGAGGAAAGGACTCTTTTCACCGGCGACCACGTCATGCAGATGTCGACGGTCGTCATCAATCCGCCCGACGGCGACATGCGCGCCTACGTCGAATCGCTGCGCTCGCTGCTCGACCTCGATCTCGACTGGCTCGGGCCCGGTCACGGTTTCCTGATGAACGAGCCACGCCGGGCTATGGAAAAGATCATCGCCCATCGTCTGGGACGCGAAGCAAAGGTCAGCGCCGCCTTGGATGAGCTTCAGCCCGCCGCGCCCGACGCCTTGCTCGCAAAGGTCTACGCCGATGTGCCGGCGCGTTTGCACCTGATGGCGATGCGTTCCCTGACCGCGCATCTGCTCAAGTTGCGCGACGACGGGCTCGCGCATCTCGACGACGCGGGCCGCTGGTCGAGCGTCGTGGCCAACTAACCGAGCGCGTTCAGCATCGTCGCCCGCTACATGCTTCGCCGATACTGCCCGCCCACCTCGAACAGCGCTTCGGTGATCTGCCCGAGCGAGCAGACGCGAACGGCGTCGATCAGCACCTCGAACACGTTGCCGTTGGCGATGACCGCGTCTTTCAGGCGTTGAAGCTGGGCCGGCGCCGCGCTCGCGTGGCGGGTGTGGAAGTCGGCCAGTCGTTCCAGCTGGCTCCGCTTCTCGGCTTCGGTCGATCGCTGCAACTCGATGTGGTCGGGCGCGGCGTCGCCGTGCGGATTGCGGAAGGTGTTGACGCCGACGATCGGGTACTCGCCCGAGTGTTTCTGCATCTCGTAGTGCATCGATTCTTCCTGGATCTTGCCGCGCTGATAGCCGGTCTCCATCGCGCCGAGCACGCCGCCACGCTCGGCGATCTTTTCGAACTCCGACAGCACGGCTTCTTCGACCAGCTCGGTCAGCTCGTCGATGATGAACGCGCCCTGGTTCGGGTTCTCGTTCTTCGCCAG
>JAYSMB010000348.1:0-5595 GCA_043725065.1 Burkholderiales bacterium | reverse complement strand
CATGGCGTTCGCAGCGCATGCGCCGGCAGAGCTTGGGAGGCCGGACTGTAGCGCCGTTCGCAACCCTTTCCGTTCGCGTCGGTAACCGAACACCGTGCGAAATACGCACGGGATGGGCCGCCGCCGACAGACGCGCGAGCCGCCGTCCGACAGCGGTGCCGCGCGCGATGTGCGGCAATCGACGGTTCACCATGCCCGCCCTCATCGCACCCGACTCGCCGCACGCTTCGCACGCGTTGAGCGGGGTGTTGCGCGCCAAGGGTTTCGAGATCGGCGACTTCGAACTCGAGGACGACGCGGCGCCGGGCTTGTCGGACCTGTTCGGAGTCAGGGGCAGTTTGCTGCGCGTGCGTTGCTGTTCGACCGGCGAAGAGCGCATGTACCACACGGGCCTGGGATCGGTGTGGCTGGGCGCGTTTCTGATGGACCTCGGCGGTGGCCATTTCTCGCGCGCCGTGCGGGGTACCGCACCGGTCCTCGGCTGATTCGGCGAAAAGTCCTACGCGCCCGTCGTCCGGCCGCCGACAGACCTCAAAACCCGCCCCTGAGACAGTGCCTTCACCGGCTTTCGCCGCACCCGAACGAGGTGTCAGCCGAGTGATCATCAACCGTCTCACAGTGAGGACTTTCATGAACAAGGATCAAGTCAAGGGCCGCGTCGAAGAGGCCACGGGCAAAGTCAAGGAAACGACCGGCAAGGTGGTCGGCAATCGCAAGCTCGAAACCGAGGGCACGCTCGACAAGGCTGCGGGCAAAGCGCAAGCCGGCTATGGCGACGCCAAGGAAAAGGTCAAGGGCGCCGTCGACAAGATGTGACGACTGACCCATAGGTCGAGAGCTCCTGCCGAAACCCCGGGAGCTCGTCGACAGCGGCAGTGTCGGCAGAAGCCGGCACTGCCGCTTTCTTTTGCGCGGCTCGCCTCAGCGCCAGGCCGAGCGGACGCGTGCGGCGAGATCGACCGTGACCGCGGTCGCCACCTCGATTTGCGGTCTCGAAGAAGCCGCCGCCACGCTGCCCGGCGTAAGGTGCACGAAACGATCGCGGATCGATTCCGGCAGAAAGCGGCTGATCGCCGCATACACATGTCGGTCGCCGTACGCGGCTTGCTGCGTGACGTAGAAGCGCTGCGGCACGAGCAGGTACAGGTGATGGCGGGCCCGCGTCATCGCAACGTAGAGCAAGCGCCGCTCTTCCTCGATCTCGGCGCTGTTGCCGGTGGCCATGTCCGAAGGGATGCAGCCGTCGACGACGTTGAGCACCGAGACGGCGCTCCACTCCTGGCCCTTGGCCGAATGGATGGTCGAAAGAATGAGGTAGTCCTCGTCATGGCCGCCCGGCCCGGACTCATCGCTCGTCGCCGCCGGCGGATCGAGTGCGAGCTCGGTGAGAAAGCGCTCGCGCGACAGGTAGCCCGCCGCGAGCCGCACCAGGTGAGCGACGTCGGCGGCCCGGGGCGCGGCGTCGTCGTGCAGTCGTTCGAGCTGCGGCCGGTACCAGCGCTCGACCTCACCGATCTCGCCCGGCCAGACCGAGCCCGGTCGTCGCAGCGCGGTGAACACGGCGGCGAACTCGCACCACGCCGCTGCCGTGGCCGGTGCCGGTGTGAAGCCGAGCAGTGCCGCACCCGGATCGGCGGCAACGGCCATCAGCGCCATCAGTCGCGCCGCGCTGGCCGTGCCGATGCCGGGCACGAGTTGCAGCGCGCGCAAGCCCGCCCGCTCGCCGCACGGATTGGCAGCGAAACGCAGCACCGCGAGCACATCCTTCACATGCGCGGCGTCAAGAAACTTGAGGCCGCCGCACTTGACGAACGGGATGTCGCGCCGCGCCAGTTCGAGCTCCAGCGCGGCACTGTGCCGCGCCGCGCGAAACAGCACGGCCTGGTTCTTCAACAGTATCCCGGTCTCGCGCAACTGCAGCACCCGATCGGCGACCCAGGCCGCCTGCTCGCTTTCGCCGGCGACCCAGACGATGGCCGGCGGCTCGACCATCGGGGCGTCGCTCCACAATGCCTTGGCGTGGCGCTCGGCGGCCAGAGCCATGACCGCGTTCGACGCGGCCAGCAGCGGCACCGTCGAACGATAGTTGCGCTCGAGCGTGACGACTTCGGCCGGTGGCGTGAAGCGGCCCGCGAACTCGAGGATGTTGCGCACCTCGGCGGCGCGAAACGAATAGATCGCCTGGGCATCGTCGCCGACGACGGTGAGGCCACGCCCGTCGGGCTTGAGGCCGAACAGGATCTCTGCCTGCAGACGGTTGGTGTCCTGGTATTCGTCGACGAGGATGTGGTCGAAACGGGTCGCCATCGCGGCAGCAAGCCCGGGCTCGGCGAGCGCCGCAGCCCACCAAACCAGCAGATCGTCGAAATCCAGGACGCGCTGCGCCTGCTTCTCCGAGGCATAGGCGGCGAACAGGCCTTTCAATTCGTCGTGCCATTCGGCGCACCAGGGCCAGTGGGTCGCGAGCACATCGGCCAGACCGGCGCGCGAATTGACGACGCGCGAATAGATCGCCAGGCAGGTCGCCTTCTGCGGAAAACGCTTGCGCGTGGCGGCCAGGCCCTGACGCTGGCGCAGCACGTGGAGCAGGTCTTCGGACTCGCCGCGGTCGTCGACCGTGAACGCGGCGTCGAGCCCGAGTTGAGCGGCATGAGCGCGCAGCAGACGCGCGCCGATCGCGTGAAAGGTGCCGCACCAGGGCAGCCGCGGCGCGCCGCGCAAAGGGGCGAGGCCGAGCGCCTCGTGCAACACGTGGCCGACGCGCCGCTCCATCTCGGCGGCGGCGCGGCGCGAAAAGGTCAGCATCAGGATGCGCGACGGGTCGGCACCGGCCAGCGCCAGCCGCGCCACCCGGGCCGCCAGGGTCAGCGTCTTGCCCGAGCCGGCGCCGGCGATGACCAGCAGCGGCCCGTGCTCGAGGTCGCCCGCCGCCATGCCGTGCTCGACCGCGCGACGCTGCGCCTCGTTCAGCCTTCGGAAAGTCGCAGCGGCGAGCCCTGGCGGTGGTTCGGGAGCGGAAGCGGACATGAAAGGCGGCATCGTGGGTTGTTGCTGTGCCGTGGACTGTAGTTCCATCCAGCCCCGGCGCGCGAACTGCGGGCCGTGCGATCGGCCCTCGATACGTGCTTCATTTCCGCGCCGCGCCGCCGAAGACCTCCTCATGTCCCGCGTTTCAAAAACGGGCCGGTTGCGTTTGCCCGCCCCTACACCATGACGACCGATTCGGTCATCGCCGCTTTCGAGCCGAGCGTGCTGGGCGAAACGCGGGAACGGGTCGATCCGCCGTCGGCACGGCCGCGTCCGCCGTTCGGCCATCACTTCCTCACCGAGTGGCTGGCGCTGTTTGCCACGCTCGCCCTCGTCGGCGCGATCATCGGCTACGCGCTGGCCAAGACCCACCTCGCCGACGACACGACCGAGCGCGACCGGCTGCAGGTGCAGGCGCGGGTCGTCGACGAGAACGTCGGCCAGCAGCTCGACGGCATCAACCGAGCGTTGGTCAGCGTGCGCGAAGAATTCCTGGGCACGCCCGTCTACAGCGTGTCGTCGCTGCTCTCGCCGCGACTGAAGGCGTTGAGCGACGCGATCCCCGGCGTGCGCTCGATGGTCCTGCTCGATCCCGACGGCACGGTCGTGGCGACCAGCGTCGACGCCGTGCTCGGCCGCGACTTCAGCGATCGCGACTATTTCCGCACGCCCAAGGTCGATCGCAACCCGGCGACCCTGTACGTGGCTTCGCCGTACAAGACCTCGCTCGGCAACTACACGATCGTGTTCGCCAGGGCGATCGTCGCGCCGAACGGCAACTTCGCGGGCATCGTCATCGCGGCCCTCGAGCCCGAATATTTCGAAATTCTGATGCGCTCGGTGCTGTACGCGCCCGACATGTGGGTCTCGCTCGGACACAGCGACGGCAAGGTGTTCGTGACGATGCCGCGCGACGGAGCGCGGATCGAGGCCGACTGGAAGCCGGCGGCCGCGGCCGTGCCGGCCACGCCGAACGACCGGCCCGGATCGCCCATCCTGCTGGGCAGCATCGGCGGCTCGAGCGAACCGCGGATGACGGCGATGCGCAACGTCGCGCCGGCCGAGCTGCACATGGACAAGGCGCTCGTCATCGCCGTCAGCCGCGCCGTGCCCGAAGTCTTTCGCGCCTGGCGACAGCAAGCGCTCGAATACTCGCTCTTCTTCGCCATCCTCTGTGCGGCCGCGGCCTTCGGTCTGCACCGGGGCCAATGGCGCCGCAAGGCGTTCGCGCGGCTCGCGGCGAGCGCGGCGCGCGAACGCCGGCAAAGCGCCGAGCAGCTCGAGCTGGCGCTGCAAGGCGCCGACCTCGGCCTGTGGGACTGGGACTTGCGCGGCGACCGGTTCAAGCACAACGAAGTGACGCGCCAGCAGCTCGGCTACGCGCCGGGCGAGATCGGCGAGTTCGGCGGCGAGTGGCACGGCATCATTCACGCGGCCGATCGGGAGCGAATGCTCGGCGCCGTCGAAGCGCACTTTCGCGGCGAGACGCCGGCTTACGAAAGCGAGTTCCGGGTCCGCCACAAGAACGGCCATTGGGTCTGGTTACTGAGCCGCGGCAAGGTGGTCGAGCGCGACGAATTCGGCATCGCCGTGCGGATGGCCGGCACACATATGGATCTGAGTCGGCGCAAGGCCACCGAAGCGCAAATCGAGCGTTCGGCCGAGATGCTAAGGCGCACCGGCGAGCTGGCCCACATCGGCGGCTGGGAGCTCGATCTGGCGACCTCGCGCGTCGACTGGACCGAGCAGGTCTTTCGCATCCACGAGCTCGAGCCCGGCAACATGCCGACCCTCGAAAACGCGATCGATTTCTATGCGCCGGAAGCGCAGCCGCGGATCCGTGCTGCGGTCGAAGCCGGCGCCGCCCATGGCACGCCGTGGGACCTGGAGCTGCCCTTCGTCACGGCCAAGGGCAATCCGCGCTGGGTACGCGCGCAGGGCATCGCCGTGATCGAGGACGGCAAGCCGGTGCGCCTGCTCGGCGCGTTCCAGGACATCACCGAGAAGAAGACCACCCTGCTCGAGATGCACCGCCTCAACGAGCAGCTGACGCGCCTCTCGACCACCGACTCGCTGACCGAGGTGGGCAACCGCCGGATGTTCGACCAGACGCTGAAGACCGAGTGGGCACGGGCGGCACGACGCGGCGAGCCGGTCGGCCTGCTGATGATCGACATCGCCCACTTCAAGGAATACAACGACCACTACGGTCATCCCTCGGGCGATGTCTGCCTGCGCCAGGTGGCGCGCATGGTCGGCCAGGCGATGCGGCGCGGCGGCGAACTGGTGGCGCGCTACGGCGGCGAGGAGTTCGCCTTGCTGCTGCCCGGCGCCGATCTCGACGAGGCACGCCGCGCCGCCGAACGCTGCGCCCAGATCGTCGGCGACGCGAAGATCGAGCATCGTGCCTCGGCCACCTCGGCGTGGCTGACGATCAGCATCGGCGTCGCCAGCCAGGTCGCGGCGGCGGGTGTCGGTTTCCCTTCAAGCTGTCACTTTTGCTCTTTCATGTTGTCACCGACCCGGTGACCTCAGTGCGCGTTTCTCAGGGGCGCAGCAGGAGCACCT
>JAYSMB010000347.1:0-4265 GCA_043725065.1 Burkholderiales bacterium | reverse complement strand
TCTTGCGCGACTGCGGGCATGCCGACCCGACTTGGCGGGTTGCCTCGCTACGCTACTTCAATCCAGTAGGCGCACATGCCAGCGGAACGATCGGCGAGGATCCGCGGGGTACGCCGAACAATCTGATGCCCCACATCGCGCAGGTGGCCATGGGCAAGCGCGCCCAGCTTCGCATCTTCGGGGCCGATTACGACACTCCCGACGGCACGGGTGTGCGCGACTACCTACACGTGGAAGACCTCGCCGAAGGCCACGTCGCCGCTCTGAAGCACCTTCGAAGCGGCGCCGAGTCGCTAACGGTGAACCTCGGCACGGGCCGGGGGGTAAGCGTGCTTCAGCTCGTTCGCGCGTTCGAAGCGGCAAGCGGCCGCGCCGTGCCGTTCGAAATCGTGCCACGCCGGCCCGGCGACATCGCCACGTGCTATGCCGATCCCCTGCTTGCGAAGCAGGCGCTCGGCTGGGAGGCGACCCGTGATCTGAAAGCGATGTGCACCGACAGCTGGCGGTGGCAGGTCGCGAACCCGGACGGCTACGCTACGCCTTGACCGGGTACGCCAAGATCGAGGTGCGGCGATTTATCGTAGCGGTCTCGCGTCCGGGGGCACATCCACCTTGCCGGCACTGATTTGCCCGCCTCGCGCCAACTCTTTTGCGGCCGCCATCAGGTCGTCATCGTCGAGCGTAGTACGCAAGGACCTCCTTCTCGCTTTATGCGTTGGGTCAGGCGACCTTGCCAAGCCAGCACAGCACGTGCGTGCGCAGCGGTGGCAAGGCATTGAAGGGAGTGTAGAGGGCGGGATGAACACGGCACACGGCGCGAGCGATCGGTGGCGCGAGCGTGATTCGACGATGTTCCAACCGCGCCTCTGGAAAAAGCGCGGCGATGCGGGCCAATGGAACCCCTCGCACGTCCGCGTTCCTCGGGTTGTCGACGGTGAAGTCGTACCAGAGCACGCCTCCGCCCGGCTTCACCCATCGCCACATCGCGGCGGCCAGGCGCTGCTGAAATGCGTCGTCGAGCAGCGACGAGAAGACGGTCGAGGCGAAGACGATGTCGACGCTGGCGGCCGCGATCGGCTGCACGCTCGCGTCACCGCAAGTCAGTCGCACGCCGCCCGGCAGGCGCGCCAGCGCGCCGGCGTGCCGCTCGGGCAGCAGTTCGATGCCGGCCAGGTGCTCGGGGCGAAAGCCGAGCACAAGCAGCTCGAGCAGGTTGCCGCCACCGCCACTGCCGACCTCGAGCAGCCGCAGCGACGCCAGGTCCTTGAATCCGCGCCGCGCGAAGAGGGCAAGCATGGCCCGCTGCCGTTCCTGCATCGCCATCAGAGCGGCCGGCCGGGTAAGGCTGTATCGGTCGTCGTGCGTCGCGCGTCGCGCATAGCGTTCGCGAACCGCGTCGGTCTCGGCGCTCGTGGCCGGTGTGCCTTCGGGCGAGTCGTTCATCGCGTGAGCGTCGAGAAGCGGTCGCTCGGCGGCCGGTGCGACAGCACGTCGAAAGCACCGACGATCGAGCCGATGCCGTAGGCCAGGTGGTACGTGACGATCACCGCCGGCACCCGCCATGCGACAGCCGCGGGTTGCGGCGCGCCAAGCAGCGGAGCCGCGCTCATCGCGGCGACCACAGCCGCATAGCTCGCGACGAGCGCGAACAGGGGCCACGCGCCGATGCCGACCACGGCATTGATCGCGCAGACGCCGAGGGCGACTACGAACGCGGCTGGAACAAAGTGTCGGACGCTCGCCGCCTGGCCGTGCTTCTTCATCACGAACGGCTTCCAGTAGCCGTACTGCAGGTATTGGCGAAACACCTGGCCGAGGGTCGCGCGCGGCCGGTAGCTGCTGCGGATCCGCGACGACTGCCAAAGACACCCGCCGCCCCGAACGATGCGCAGGTTGTGCTCGTCGTCCTGGTTGCGCACCAGTGTCTCGTCGAACAGGCCGAAGCGATCGAAGCCACGCCGGTGCCAGGCGCCGAGATAGACGGTATCGACCGGCCCGTTGTAGTCGAGCCGTCGCGACAGCGCGCCGCCCGCGACCCAGTGCGACTGGAACGCGGCCGCCACCGCCGCCTGGATCGCGCCGCCGGCGGGGTCGGCCACGGCGTGCCACGGGCCGCCGACGTTGTCCGCCCCCGTCGCCTCCAGCGTGGCAAGACATTCGGCAACGTAGTCGCTTGCGTACTCGGAGTGAACGTCCATGCGAACCACGACTTCGCCCGTCGATGCGGCCAGTGCGCGGTTCAGCCCCGACGAGACGATCTGCTCGAAGTTGTCGACGAACGAGACGCGCGGATCCTGGGCCGCCATTTCGGCGAGCGCTTCACGCGTGCCGTCGTCGCTCATGCCGTCGGCGATGACGATCTCGAGCGTCCAGCCTTCAGGCAAGGTCTGCGCCAACGCGCTCGCGGCGAACGCGGCGATGTGCACGCGCTCGTTGCGGCATGGCACGATGATGCTGACGCGCCGCCGCCGCCGCATCACGCGGCCACCATCGCGCACGTCGACTGCGCGACATCGTCGATCAACGCCGCCCAGGCGTCGACCTGTCGCTCGCGGCTGAACGCGGCGCGGCTGCGCGCGATCGCCGCGCTCGCCATGCGTGCACGCAAGGCCGGGTCGCGAAGCAGGCGGACGATGGCCTGTGCCAGGGCCGGAACGTCTTCCGCCGGCACGACGATGCCCGTCTCCGCGCTGACGATCTCGCGCGGCCCGGTCGGGCAATCGAAGGCGACCGCCGAAACGCCGAGCGCCTGCGCTTCGAGCAGCGCGAGCGGCATGCCTTCGTAGCGCGACGAGAGCACGAACACGGCGGCCTCGCGATAGAGCGATTCGATGCGATCGGTCGGCGCCGTCCATTCGACGCTCGAAGCGACACCGAGTTCGCCCGCCAATGCCGCAAGCTCGCCGCCGAGCGGGCCCTCGCCGACGATGCGCAGGCGCGCTTCGGGCAACTCGCGCACGACCTCGACCCAGGCTCGCAGAAGCAGGTCGAAGCCTTTTTGCGCCTGATGCCGGCCCACCGCGAGCGCGCACAGCGCGGTCGGCAGTGCCGGCGCGTCGGCGTGCAACGACGAGGTGTTGGCGATCACGCGCGTATTGCGATTGAGCGCCGCGAACTTCGACCGGTCCGCCTCGGTCAGGCTCACCACGGCGGCGACCTGCGGATAGATCGCCGCGCGCAACCGTTGCCAAAGCCGCGATCGCGCCGAGAAATGGTTGTGATCGCAGCAGATGCTGCGCGCCCTCGCTTCGCGCTTCCACGCCAGCACCGAGCATGCGGTGACCAGTCCGTTGAACACGATCACGTCCGGCTGTTCCGCGTCGATCAGTCGACCGAGCGCCTCGCCGACGCGCCAGCGCGTTCGCAAACTGGCCACGCCACGGCCGAGCCGGGTTCGCGCGCCGTCGGGCCGAAGACGCTTGCCGCTGGAGGTGACGCGGACCCTGGTGTCGACCGGATAGACGACGCGCTCGCGCGCCGTGTCGACGTTGCCGAGCGTCACGCTCATGCCGCGCAGCGCCAGCGCGTTGCCGATCTCGCAGACGAAGCGTTCGACGCCGCCCGTGACGGCGAGGCTTTCGCACAGCGACAGCACATGGATCGGCCGCCCGCTCGATGCCTTGGCGCTCATCGCGACGCGCCGCGACGCAGCGGGTCGGCGAGCACCTGCCGGCCGATGCCGATCGTCCGCTTGAAGCCGGCGCCGCGATCCCGCATGTGGCCGAGCAGGCCGAGGTTGTGAAGGTCGATGCCCATGCCGCGGCCCGTCGTCGTGTCAGCGTGCGACTGTGCGCAGGCGTGTCGCGCCCGTCAACACGACGGCGACGACGATCACGAGCAGCTCGACGCCGATCGCCGTCCACGCCAGACCGAGGGCGCCGGCAGCACCGCCGAAGGTGACCGCGGCGGTTACGCCGGCCACGCCACCGGCGATCACGGAGGCCCGGTACGCGTTGTCGTACCCGCCGCTGCCGAGCATCCAGTAGCCGATGAACTTCCAGCCGAGCAGGATCGGCCAGAGCAGAGCCAGCACCAGGGCGACGGCATGGACGCGCTGTACGTCGATGCCGCCGGCGCGCGCTGCGATGTGCGGCTCGAGCCATGGCCATAGCACTTGCAGCGCCGCGAATGCGAGCGCGCCGGCAACGCTGCCCAGCGCCGCCCAGCGTGCCGCATACCAGAGCGCCGCGCGCGAACTCTCGCCGAGCAGCGCGACGATGCGCGGGTAGACCAGCGAATACACCGGGTCGGCGGCGGCGAGCAGG
>JAYSMB010000346.1:0-6227 GCA_043725065.1 Burkholderiales bacterium | reverse complement strand
CGGCTTTCCGCGACGACGGGCTTGCACCGCGGCGACCGGGCCTATCAGCAAGACCAGGTTCAGGTTCTCCCGCACGGCCGGGTGCCTGGCTGCGTGATGGGCGTGCTTGCCGACGGCATGGGCGGCAAGAGCGGCGGACGCAAGGCGGCCGACCAGGTCATCCTTACGGCGCAGCAACTGTTCGAGCGCTATTCGCCGAGCCGCGACGACCCGACGGAGGCGCTCAAGCAACTTGTGCTCGAAGCCCACCTCATGATCAAGCTGACCGCGATCACTTCGGAAGAAGAGCCGCACAGCACGATCGCCGCCTTCCTCATCAGCCCGACCCGCGAGTGCGATTTCGTCCACGCCGGCGATTCGCGCATCTATCATTTCCGCGCCGCTGAAATGGTGAGTCGCTCGATCGATCACTCGTATGTGCAACGGCTGGTCGACGAGCGTCAGATCAGCGAGGAAGAGGCCAACAACCATCCGCAGTCCAACTTGCTGACCGGTTGTCTGGGCACCTTCCAGGACCCGCCGCTGTCGCAAAAGCACATCGACAAGCTCGAGATCGGCGACAGTGTGTTGTCCTGCAGCGATGGCCTCTGGCACTACTTCACGCCGCGCGAGCTTGGCGCCATCGTCCACGCCTTGCCGCCGCGCGAAGCGACCGAGATGCTGGTCGGAAAAGCGCGCCAGCGTGCCTGCGGATCGGGCGATAACCTCTCGCTCACGCTGGTCCGGGTCGAGCCATTGGGCTGAGAACGAGCCACGCCCGGCGCACCCAGCGCGGGGCCGCTGGATCCCTTTCCGACGCTATCGCGACTTCGTCGCGGACGCTCCGCTCGGCGCCGGCAACGCGGCCGCGGGCGATTTTGACGCCATGCGCCGAAGAGTGGCCGTCGCGGACTCTTCGCGATGCTCGGCCGCTTGCCGCTGCCGGGTTTCGAATGCGGCGCGGTTTTGATCTTCCCGCTCGCGCCGCACTGGCGCCGACTCGTGTGGACCCGGCGTAAGACCGAACGCCCTGTCGGGTGCGCGCGAGCGAGAGACGGTGCCGCTGGCCGCACCGGCCGCCCGCCCCGGCGCCGCTTCGTGGCGCGGCGATGTAATCCGGAGACGGGTGGCCTGCGACGCGGCGCCGGAAGCACCCACCACCGCGCCGCGAGACGCACGGTCGCTTTCGATCCTGGCGTCTTCGGCCGCCTTCTCGGAAAGTTCGGACTGGCGCTCCACCGTGCGCTCGCGACGCCGCACTTCGTCGGCGCCAAGCTGGCGGGCACGCAGTTGGTCGAGCGCCTGGCGCCGCTCTCGCTTCGCATCGTCGACACACGACGTAACGATGAAACGGGTCCGACATTCGCGCTCGCGGCTGGCATAGCGGGTCTCGGCAGCGGCACGCTCGTTGGCGATCCGTTGCCGCTCGTTGGGCGACGCAGCGCTGGCCGGCGAAGCGGCTTTTGCGATGCTGGCGTCATTGGCCGCGAAGGCGGCATTCGGAACTCCGACCGCGATCGCAGTCAGGAGCGCACAGGCGCAGGGCGCAAACCGGGGCGGGATCATCGTCGTGGACATCAGGTGAGCGAGGTATCGACCATCCGCTTCGCTTCGGCGAGGAATTCCGCGGAGCGCATTTCGCGCAGGCGCGAGACGGTTCGCGGAAATTCGTGGACAAGCGGGCCCTCGGTGTACAAGGCCTCTGGTTCGACCGCGGCCGAGACGATCAGCTTGACGCGCCGGTCGTACAGCACGTCGACGAGCCAGGTGAAGCGGCGCGCTTGCGAGGCGAGACGCGGCGACATCCGCGGCACGCCGGACAACAGGAGCGTGTGGAATTGGGTCGCGAGCTCGAGGTAGTCGTTTTGCGAGCGCGGCCCGCCGCACAGCTCCCTGAAATCGAACCAGACGACGCCGCCGGCACGCCGCCGGGCCCGGATCTCGCGATGCTCGATTTTCAGGGTCGGGCTCTCGTCCTTGGCTTCGGCCAGCCGCTCGAAGGCTTCGTTCATCGCTGCGTCAGCTTCGATCCCGATCGGCGTGTGATAGAGCTCGACATCGAGCAGGGTCGATTGCCGGTAGTCGACGCCATTGTCGACGCCGACGACTTCGAGCTTGTCCTTGAGCAACTCGATCGCCGGCAGGATCCGGTCCCGGTGCAGGCCGTTCGGATAGAGCTCGTCGGGCTGGAAGTTCGAGGTCGTGACGATGCTGGCCCGATTCTCGAACAGCGATTCGAGCAGGCGGTGCAGGATCATCGCGTCGGTGATGTCGGCGACGTGGAACTCGTCGAGGCAGATCAGGCGAAAGCGGCGCGCGATTTCCTTGCCGAGGTGCTGCAAAGGATCGATCGTGCCCTGCAGGTCGGCGAGTTCGCGGTGCACCTCACGCATGAACTCGTGGAAGTGCAGGCGGGTCTTGCGCTGCAAGGGAACCGAATTGAAGAAGCAGTCCATGAGAAAGCTCTTGCCGCGGCCGACACCGCCCCAAAGATAGACCCCGCGCGGGATCGGCGGCCGGGCGATCAGCTTGGTGATCGCATTGTTGCGCCTCGCCTTGTAGTCGGACCACTCGTTCTCGCAGCGCTCCAGCGCATCGATCGCGCGTAGTTGTGCGGGATCGGACCGGTAGCCGCGTTCGGCGAGCGTTGCTTCGTAGAGTTGGCGGACACCCACCGACAGGTTCAGAAATTCAGAGCTCGCTTGTCTACCGCGAGCGCCGCTTCCTTGGTCGCTTCGCTGAGGCTCGGGTGGGCATGGCAGATGCGGCCGATGTCTTCGGCCGAGGCACGGAACTCCATTGCCACGACCGCTTCGGAGATCAGCTCCGAAGCCATCGGGCCGATGATGTGAACGCCCAGGATCTCGTCGGTCTTCTCATCGGCGAGCACCTTGACCAGGCCGGTCGTGTCGCCGAGAGCCCGGGCCCGGCCATTGGCCATGAACGGAAAGGTGCCGGCCCGATAGTCGCGGCCCGCAGCCTCGAGTTGTTGCTCGGTCTGCCCGACCCAGGCGATCTCCGGGCTCGTGTAGATGACCCAGGGTACGGTGTTGAAGTCGACATGAGGCTTCTGGCCGGCGATCCTTTCGGCCACCGCGACGCCTTCTTCTTCGGCCTTGTGCGCGAGCATCGGTCCGCGCACGACATCGCCGATCGCCCAGACGTTCTCGAGGTTGGTCCGGCAATCGCCGTCGACCGTGACGAAGCCGCGCTCGTCGAGTGCCAGACCCACGCTTTCCGCATTCAGGCCGATCGTGTTCGGTATGCGGCCGATCGAGACGATGAGCTTTTCGCAGGCCAGCTTCCGCGCCGTTCCAGCGGCGTCAGTGTAGCTCACCGCCACGCCTTCCGCATCCGACGCCACGCCGCTGATCTTGACGCTCAGGACAATCTTCATCCCTTGTCGCGTGAACGCCTTGTGCGCTTCGGTCGCGATCTGGGTATCGACGGCGCCAAGAAAGGTGGGCAGCGCTTCCAGGATCGTCACATCGGCGCCGAGGCGACGCCAGACCGAGCCCATCTCGAGGCCGATGACGCCCGAGCCGACGATGCCCAACGTCTTGGGCACATGGTCGACCGCGAGCGCGCCATCGTTCGACAGGATCGCCTTCTCGTCGAACGCGGCGCCGGGCAAGGCGCGCGGATTCGATCCGGTCGCGACGATGACGTGCTTGGCCGACAACGTGTCCGGCTTCGCGCCCGCCACCGCGATCTCCCAGCCGCCCTCGCCCTTCTTCGCGAACGAGCCTCGACCGTGGAAGAACCGGATCTTGTTCTTCTTGAAGAGATAGAGGATGCCGTCGTTGTTCTGCTTCACGACGGTTCTCTTGCGCGCCATCATCTTCGGCACGTCGATCGTGAGGTTCGACAGGCCGATGCCGTGATCGGCGAAGTGGTGGCCGGCGTCCTCGAAGTTCTCGGAGGATTGCAGCAGCGCCTTCGACGGGATGCAGCCGATGTTGGTGCAGGTGCCGCCCGGGGCCGGGCCGCCCTTGTCGTTTTTCCACTCGTCGATGCAGGCGGTCGAGAAGCCCAGTTGCGCGGCGCGGATCGCGGCGATGTAACCGCCGGGGCCGGCGCCGATGACGACGACGTCGAAGCTCGTTGCCATGTCAGATGTCGAACAGCAGACGGGCCGGATCTTCCAACGCGTCCTTCATCGCGACCAGGCCAAGCACGGCCTCGCGACCGTCGACGATGCGGTGGTCGTACGACATCGCGAGGTAGTTCATCGGCCGGATCACGATCTGGTCGTTCTCGACAACGGGGCGATCCTTCGTCGCGTGCACGCCCAGGATCGCCGACTGCGGCGGGTTGATGATCGGCGTCGAGAGCATCGAGCCGAACACGCCACCGTTCGAGATCGAGAAGGTTCCGCCGGTCAGGTCGTCGAGCGAGAGCTTGCCGTCCGCGGCCTTCTTGCCGAACTCGGCGATCTTCTTCTCGATGTCGGCGAAGCTCATCTGGTCGGCGTTGCGCAGGATCGGCACGACCAGGCCGCGCGGCGAGCCGACGGCGATGCCGATGTCGAAATAGCCGTGATAGACGATGTCGTTGCCGTCGACCGATGCGTTGATGATCGGGTACTTCTTGAGCGCCGCCACGGCCGCCTTCACGAAGAAGCTCATGAAGCCGATCTTGACGCCATGCTCCTTCTCGAACTTTTCCTGGAAACGCTTCCGCATCTCGATCACCGGCGCCATGTTCACTTCATTGAACGTGGTCAGGATCGCGGCCGTGGCCTGCGATTGCAGCAACCGCTCGGCAACGCGGGCGCGCAACCGGCTCATCGGTACGCGTTGTTCGGGTCGATCGCCGTAGTTCGCCCTCGAGCGTGCGGCGACCGCCGGCAGCGGCTTGGGCAAAGGCGGCGCTGGCGCGTCGACCCGCGCCACGGGGGCGGGCTTGGCCGCCGGCGCGACGGGTGCGGCCGCCACGGGCGCTACCCGCGCCGCCGGCGCGGCCTTGGCCGTGCCGCTGTCGATCGCCTCGAGCACGTCGCCCTTGGTCACGCGACCGCCCCGCCCCGTTCCCTGCACCGATCCCACCGGCAAGTCGAGCTCGGCCATCAACTTGGCGGCGGCGGGCATCGCCACCTCGCTCCGGGTCTCGGCAAGCGCAGCGACTTCTGCGGAAACGCCAGGCGTTTCACCGGGCGCTGGCTGCGCCTCCGGAACGCTGCGGATCTGCATCGCCCCCGAGTCCGCTTCCTGGCCCTCGGTGTCGATCTTGGCGATCACCTCTTCGCCGATGCAACTGTCGCCATCGTTCTTGAGCACCTGGGCCAGCACACCGGCCGCCGGTGCCGGCACTTCGAGAACGACCTTGTCGGTCTCGATCTCGATCAGGATCTCGTCCATCTCGACCGCCTGGCCGGGCTTCTTCTTCCACTGCAGAAGCGTCGCCTCCGCCACCGATTCCGACAGCTGCGGAACCTTTACTTCGATCAATGCCATCTTGTTGTCAACCTGTTGTCTCGGTCGCTCGTCCGGACTCGTTACTTGGTCAGTACGAAGCCCTTGAGCTTGGCGAAGGCCTGTTCGAGCAGCGCCTTCTGCTGCTCCTGGTGCAAATGCGCGTAGCCCACCGCGGGCGACGACGAAGGCGCGCGGCCCGCGTAGCCCAGACGCTGGCCGTCGATCATGTTCTCGTGGATGTAGTGCTGGACGAAGAACCACGCGCCCTGGTTCTGCGGCTCGTCCTGACACCACACGACCTCGGCCAGGCTCGGATACTTCTTCAGCTCGGCGGCGAAGGCCTTGTGAGGAAACGGATAGAGCTGCTCGACCCGGATCACTGCCACATCGGCGTTCTTGCGCTCGCTGCGCGCCCGGATCAGGTCGTAGTAGACCTTGCCCGAACAGGCGATGACACGCTTGACGCGCTCCGCGTTCAGCTCGGCGCTCTGCTCGCCAATCACGGTCTTGAATTCGCCCTTGGTGAAGTCGGTCAGCGGCGAGGCGGCGTCCTTGGCGCGCAGCAGGGACTTGGGCGTCATGATGATCAGGGGCTTGCGGAACATTCGCACCATCTGCCGGCGCAGCACGTGGAAGATCTGGCTCGCCGACGTCGGCTGCACGACCTGCATGTTGTTGTCGGCCGACAGCTGCATGAAGCGCTCTAGCCGCGCAGACGAGTGCTCCGGGCCCTGCCCTTCGTAGCCGTGCGGCAGCATCAGCGTCAGGCCGTTGGCGCGGCCCCATTTCACTTCACCCGAGGCGATGAACTGGTCGATGACGACCTGCGCG
>JAYSMB010000345.1:0-6650 GCA_043725065.1 Burkholderiales bacterium | reverse complement strand
ATCAGAGATGGCTCTTGGCCGCGATACGCTCGCGCAGTTCGGCGACGTGGGCCAGCGCGACTTCGCGGCCGGCCCGGATCGATCGCTTGCGGGTCGAGAAGTCGGCCCCGGAGACGCCGGCGAGCTTGGGGCTCAGCACGAGGTCGGCGTCGCGCAGCTCGTAGCTCTTGATGCTGCGACCCATGATCGCGAAGGTCTGCATCAGCATGCGGGCCAGGTCGCTCGTGGCATTGCCCTCGGGCACGGCCGAGATGTCGACCGCGATCACGAACTCGGCCCCCATGCCGCGCGCGTGGTGCACCGGCACCGGTGCCGACAGGCCGCCGTCGACATACTCGCGCTGGCCGATCTTCACCGGCTGGAACACGGCCGGCACGGCGCTCGACGCACGCACCGCCGTGCCGGTGTCGCCGCGACGGAACAGGATGCCCTCGCCACTGTCGAGGTCGGTGGCCGCGATGCCGAGCGGAAGCTTCATCTGCTCGATCGGCCGGTAGCCGGTCTTTTCGCGAACGTACTTCGCGAGCGCTTCGCCGCGGATCAGGCCGCGACCCGGATAAGCCCAGTCGGCGAACGCGGTCTCGTCCATCGTGTCGGCCAGCGCCGCAAGTTCGACGCCGCTCTTGCCCGAGGCGTATAGCGCGGCGACCAGGCTGCCGGCCGACGTGCCGACGACGAGATCGGGCGCGAGCCCGCTCTCTTCGAGCGCCTGGATGACGCCGATGTGGGCGAAGCCGCGCGCCGCACCGCCGCCGAGCGCGAGACCGACGCGTGGCCGGCGCAAGACTGGTGGAGGTACCGGCGCTGGCGACGGCGGAGCACTGGCGACCGGCGGCGCGGGCGGCGGCGCGGTCGCGCAACCCACCAGGCCGAGCGCCGGCCACGACCCGCAAGCCACCAGGGCGGCAAGCACCCGGCGTCGGCGGGCAACTTCCGATCGGCCGATCGCGTCGACCTTCATATTCCGCATAGGGATATCGACCCAACAAATAAGTGTTTCGTGTGCGGCCGCGGTGTCACCTACAGTCACGCGTTTCGTCGCGAAGCGGCAAGCTCTCGTGCGTCGCCCTGCGGACCATTCTCGCTGTCCGCCGCCCGGCACCGATGAGCTGCCAGCCTGAGGCATGTACCGCTACACAGAATTCGACCGTCAGTTCGTTCATCAGCGCGCCGCGCAGTTCCGCGACCAGCTCGCGCGCCACCTCGCGGGTGAACTGGGCGAAGACGAGTTCCGACCCTTGCGCCTGCAAAACGGCTGGTACGTGCAGCGCCACGCGCCGATGCTGCGCGTCGCGGTGCCGTATGGCGAGCTGAGCTCGAAGCAACTGCGCGCCCTGGCGCGAATTGCCCGCGAGTTCGATGGCCGCGACGGCGGCCCGTACGTGGGCCGCGGCGGCGGCTTCGGCCACCTGACGACGCGCCAGAACTGCCAGTACAACTGGATCGCGCTGGCCGACTCGGCCGACGTGATGGACATCCTCGCGAATGCCGACATGCACGGCATCCAGACCAGCGGCAACTGCATCCGCAACATCACCAGCGATTGCTTTGCCGGCGTCGCTGCCGACGAGATCGTCGACCCGCGGCCGTACTGCGAAATCCTGCGCCAGTGGAGCACCCTGCACCCGGAATTCGCCTTCCTGCCGCGCAAGTTCAAGATCGCCGTGAGCGGCGCCCTCGAAGACCGAGCGGCGACGGCGTGGCACGACATCGGCCTGCAACTCAAGAAGAACGAAGCCGGCGAGATCGGCTTCGAGGTGCGCGTCGGTGGCGGCATGGGACGCACGGCGATCATCGGCACCGTCATCCGCGAGTTCCTGCCCTGGCAGCAGATCCTCGTCTTCATCGAAGCGATCGTGCGCGTCTACAACCGCTACGGCCGACGCGACAACATCTACAAGGCGCGCATCAAGATCCTGGTCAAGGCCGAAGGACAGAAGTTCATCGACGCGGTCGGCGCCGAGTTCGCCAACATCCTCGAGCGCGACCTTGACGGTTCAGCCCATCTGGTGACCGACGCCGAGCTGGCGCGCGTTTCGGCCTGCTTCGAACTGCCCGAGGGCGTTGCGCCGATCGCTCCGGCCCCGGCCCGCTCGCCCGCCGCCAGCACGCTCGGTGCCGCCCACACGCGCTGGCTCGAACGCAACACGCACCCGCACCGGCTCTCGGGCTACCGCGCCGTCACGCTCTCGCTGAAGCGCGCCGGGCAGCCGCCGGGCGACGCGTCGGCCGAGCAGATGGAGCGTGCCGCCGACCTGGCCGACCGCTTCAGCCACGGCGAGCTGCGCGTCTCGCACGACCAGAACCTGGTTCTGCCCTGGGTGCTGGAAAGCGATCTCGAGCCGCTCTGGCGGGCCGCGCGCGAGGCAAGCTTTGCCACGCCCAACATCGGCTACCTCACCGACATGATCGCCTGCCCCGGCGGCGACCTGTGCGCGCTGGCGAACGCGCGATCGATCCCGATCGCCGCGGCGATCAACGAGCGCTTCGACGACCTCGACGAGTTGCACGACATCGGCGACATCGACTTGCACATCAGCGGCTGCATCAACTCCTGCGGCCACCATCACAGCGGCCACATCGGCATCCTCGGCGTCGACAAGGACGGCAAGGAGTGGTACCAGGTGTCGCTCGGCGGCTCCGACGGCTCGGTACTGGCGCGAACCCCGGTCGCGGGCAAGGTGATCGGTCCCTCGTTCGCCGCCGCCGAAGTGCCCGACGTGATCGAAGCCGTGATCGAGACCTACCGCGGCGAGCGCAGCAGCACCGCCGAGCGCTTCATCGCGACGGTGCAGCGGGTCGGCCTCGAGCCGTTCAAGAACGCCGCCAACGCGGTGCGGCGCGCCACGTCGACCCACACATGAAATTCATCGAACCCAACCACGACCGCTGGCACGAAGTGACGGCCGACGACTCGACCGTCGCCGTGCCAGCCGCCGAGCCCTGGAGCATCGTCACTCTCGCCCAGTGGCAGACGGTGCGCGGCTCGTGGCCGGCCGACGTTCCGGTCGGACTGGTCGTCGAGAACGATGTCGACATCGAGTCGGTCGCCGCCGACCTGCCGCGCTTTGCTCTTGTCTCGCTGCGCTTTCCGAAATGGACCGACGGCCGCGCCTACAGCCAGGCGCGCTTGCTGCGCGCGCGCTTTCGCTATGCCGGCGAGATCCGCGCCACCGGCGAAGTGCTGATCGACATGCTGCCGCTGCTGGCCCGCACCGGTTTCGATGCCGCCGTGCCGCGTGCCGATCAGTCGCTCGCATCGGCGCGTCGCTTGCTCGGCTTTTTCGCCGACGGCCACTACCAGGGCGACGTGATCGAGCCGAGGCCGCGGTTCGCCCGCACCGCGACATGAAGTCGCCGGTCGAGACACTCGGCCGCGTCGTCTTCGTCGGTGCCGGCCCGGGCCAGGCCGATCTCATCACGGTGCGCGGCGCGCAGCGACTCGCCGCGGCCAAGGTGGTGCTCTTCGATTCGCTCGCCGACCCGGCCTTGCGCGGCCTCGCGCCACGCGCCCGATGGATCGCCGTCGGCAAGCGCGGCTTCGGCGGTGTGCCGCATGCGGCTCTCGGGGAGCACGAAAGTACCGGCCAGACGAGCATCAACGCCCTGCTCGTCAAACATGCGAGCGCAGGCAAGCTCGTCGTACGCCTGAAGGGCGGTGACCCGAGCGTGTTCGGTCGCCTGGAAGAAGAGCTCGAAGCGCTGGCTTCGGCCGGCATCGAATGCGAGGTCGTTCCCGGCGTCTCGGCGGCGATGGCCGCCGCCGCCGCGACCCAGCGTCCGCTGACCCGCCGCGGCACCGGCCGCAGTGTCGCTCTCACCACGGCGATGACGCACGACGCCGGCCTCGGCGCCGGCCGGCACGCCGACACCGAAGTCTTCTACATGGCCGGCAAGCAGCTCGCCGCTTTGGCGCGTCGCTTGCGCGAAGCGGGTTGGCCCGACGACGCGGCCGCCTCGGTCGTTTCGCGCGCCGGCTGGCCGGACCAGCTTGCGAGCGACCACACCATCGCCACGCTCGGCCAGGCGACGGTGTTGCACGCCGGGCGGCCGACCGTCGTGACCGTCGGAGCAGGCGCACGTAAAATCAAGGCTGCGCCCTTCCCTTCGTCGCGCCGCCAGGCGCGTGACGCCCTCCGAGTTCCCGCCCCATGACCCACGTCGTTCTCGAATCGTGCATCCGATGCAAGTACACCGACTGCGTCGACGTGTGCCCGGTCGATTGCTTCCGTGAGGGACCGAACTTCCTGACCATCGACCCCGACGAGTGCATCGACTGCGCGGTCTGCATTCCCGAGTGCCCGGTCAACGCGATCGTTCCTGAAGAAGACGTCCCCGGCGACCAGCAGCACATGACCAAGCTCAACGCCGAGCTCGCCAAGGGCTGGCCGAGCATCACGCGGCGCAAGACGCCCTTGCCCGACGCGGACGACTGGAAAGACCGCACCGGCAAGCTCGATGAGCTTGTCCGCTGAGCCGATAGCCACTGACGCGCTGATCGTCGGCGCCGGGCCGGTCGGCCTGTTTCAGGTTTTCCAGCTCGGCTTGCTCGAGGTCGGCGCGCAGGTCGTCGACGCGCTGCCGCACGCCGGCGGGCAATGCCTGGAGCTCTATGCCGACAAGCCCATCTACGACATCCCGGCCCTGGCCTATTGCACCGGGCGAGAGTTGATCGAGCGACTGGAAAAGCAGATCGCGCCGTTCGCGGCGGGCTTTCATCTCGGGCAGCTGGTCAGCGCCGTCGCGAAGCGCGACGACCACCGCTTCGATGTCGCAACCGACGCCGGACAGCGCTTCGTCGCCAAGGCCATCGTCGTCGCTGGCGGTGTCGGCGCATTCCAGCCGCGGCATCTGAAGGTCGAGGGGCTCGAGCGCTGGCGCGAGCGACAGATGTTCTATCGCGACCCCGGCGCATCGGTCACGGCCGGTCGGCATGTGGTCGTCGCCGGCAATGGCGAGACGGCGATCTCCGCGGCGCTCGAGGCTGCCGACAGCGGCGCAGCGAGCGTCACCATCGTTCATCGGCGCGACGACTTCGATTCGTCGCATCTCTTGCGGCTCCGCTTCGAGGTCGCCCGGGCCTCGGGCCGGATCGGCTTCGTCGCCGCCCAGGCGAGTGCGTTCACGAACGAAGGCGATCGACTGAGTGGTCTCGTCGTCGAAGTCAACGACGGCACGACCCGAACCCTGACCCTCGACGTGCTGCTCGTGCTGCTCGGCTGGAGCCCCAAGCTCGGCCCGATCGCCGACTGGGGACTTGCGCTCGAGCGCAAGCAACTCGTCGTCGACACAGAGCGCTTCGAGACCTCGACGCAGGGCATTCACGCGATCGGCGACGTCAATACCTATCCCGGCAAGCAGAAGCTGATCGTCTCGGGCTTTCACGAAGCGACGCTTGCTGCGTACGCGATTGCGAGCCGTGTCCATCCGGACCGGGCGCAGCCGCTGCTCTACACGACGACGAGCCCGAAGCTGCACAAGCTGCTCGGCGTTGCGCCCGATGCGGGCTGAGCGACCTATGCCATAATCCGCTCGCGCCGCGGCTCGAAGGCTGCGGCGTATCCGCTGGGGGTGTTGGGCGATCGGCCTGTTCGATCGCTCGACTGAGAAAGTCCCTTTGAACCTGATTGAGGTAATCCTCGCGCAGGGAAGCAAGCCGGATCGGCCGCCTCATCACTGCTGAGCCCGATCGTTCGGCCCAGAGACCTGCCATCGGACGACGATGGCTCATATTTCGAAATCGACGACCTCGCGCGGCACGGCGCCAGCCTTGTTCGTTTTCTTCACAGCTTGCGCGACCGCGCCGGCTCTGGCGCAGGCACCCGCGGCCACGACGACGGCAGCACCAGCATCGGCAGCAGCTTCATCGCCCGCGACGACCCTGGCCCCCGTGCTCGTCATGGGCCGCTCGCCGCCCGTCGCCAACATCGTCGGGTGGGGCGACATCCCGCGCTCGCGTGCGCCGATTCAGGCGACGGCCATCGATGCGGCGCAGATCCGCGACGCAGGCACGCGCCGGCTCTCCGACCTGACGCGCTTCGATCCTTCCGTGTCGGACGCCTATGACACCGAGGGCTACATCGACTACTTCACCGTGCGCGGCTTCGTCATCGACAACCGCTTCAACTTTCGCCGCGATGGCTTGCCCATCAACGCAGAAACCTCGATCCCGCTCGACAACAAGGCGCGCGTCGACGTGCTCAAGGGCTTGAGCGGCATGCAGGCCGGCACCAGCGCGCCGGGCGGCCTGGTCGATCTGATCGCGAAGCGTCCGCTCGAAGCACCGCTGAATTCGGCCTTCGTCGAATGGCGCGAGCGCGGCAGCGTGCTCGGCTCGATCGACCTGAGCCGCCGCTTCGGCAGAGACAACGCGTTCGGCCTGCGCCTCAACGCGGCGGCCGAGCACATCGATCCGCTGGTGCGAAACGCACGCGGCCAGCGCGGCCTGGTCGCCTTGGCCGGCGACTGGCGGCTCGGTCAAGGCACGTTGATCGAAGCCGAGGTCGAGCAAAGCCACCGCGTGCAGCCGAGCGTGCCCGGCTTCAGCCTGCTTGGCGACCGCCTGCCGTCGGTGCCCGACCCGCGCATCAACCTCAACAACCAGCTGTGGTCCTTGCCCGTCGTATTCGATGCGACGACGGCGTCTCTGC
>JAYSMB010000344.1:0-4615 GCA_043725065.1 Burkholderiales bacterium | reverse complement strand
TCGAAAGTGCAGTTCTTCGCCTACCAGAAGATCCGCGACGCGGTCGCAGCGAACAAGGCCAAGGCGGGCAGCGTGGTCGTGCTCGATGCGCAGACCGGCGAGGTGCTGGCGCTCGCCAATTTCCCGAGCTATTCGCCCTCGGATCGCAAGAATCTGACCGGGGCGCAATTGCGCAACCGGGCGCTGACCGACACCTTCGAGCCGGGCTCGACGATGAAGCCCTTCATCGCCGGCTGGGCGCTCGAGAGCGGCCGCGTGACGCCGAGCACCATCATCCAGACCGCGCCCGGCAAGATGACGATGACCGGCTCGACCATCAGCGATTCGCATCCGCACGGCAACCTGACGGTGAGCGAGGTGATCCAGAAGTCGAGCAACGTCGGTGCGGTGCGCATGGCGATGATGTTTTCGCCGCGCGAGATGTGGGAGCTGTACAGCGCGGTGGGCTTCGGGCAGAAGCCGCAACTCGGCTTTCCCGGCGTCGTCACCGGGCGGCTGCGTCCGTACAAGAGCTGGCGGCCGATCGAGCAGGCGACCATGAGCTATGGCTACGGCCTCTCGGCCTCGCTGTTCCAGATCGCGCATGCGTACACCGTCTTCGCGCATGACGGCGAGCTGATTCCGGTGACGCTTACGCGGCCGCTCGGCCCGGCGCCGAACGCGGCCGTGTCGGGCGTTCGCGTTCTCTCGCCGAAGACGGCGGCGACGGTGCGCGACATGCTCCATCTCGTCACCTTGCCCGGCGGCACGGCGCCGAAAGCGCAGGTCATGGGTTACTCGGTCGGCGGCAAGAGCGGCACGGCCTACAAGCAGGAAGGCGCCGGCTACGCGCAGAAGAAGTACCGCGCCTGGTTCGTCGGCATGGCGCCGATCGCCCATCCGCGCATCATCGTCGCGGTGATGGTCGACGAGCCGACGGCCGGCAAGTACTTCGGCGGCGACGTCGCCGCGCCGGTGTTCAGCGAGGTCGTGCAGCAGACCTTGCGCATGATGGGCGTGCAGCCCGATCTCGACGTCAAGCCGCAGATCGTTTCGCGCGACGTGCCGGCCGAAGTGGAGAGTTTCTAGTGGCGGCAGGCGCGATGACCACGCTCGATTCGCGCGAGGCAGCGCACGCCTGGCTGCTCGTGAAGCAGACGCGGGCACTCGCCGGCGACAGCCGCAAGGTCACGCCGGGCGATGCCTTCGTCGCCTGGCCGGGCTACGCGACCGACGCGCGCCGCCACGTGCCCGATGCGCTGCTCGCCGGCGCCGTGGCCTGCCTGGTCGAGGCCGAGGGCGTCGAGGCATTCGGCTTCGCTGCCGAGCCGCGCGTCGCCGCCGTGCGCGGTCTCAAGGCGGCTGCGGGCGACATCGCCAGCCGCTTTCTCGGCTCGCCGAGCGAGCGGCTCGAGGTCATCGCCGTGACCGGCACCAACGGCAAGACCTCGACCGCGTGGTGGGTTGCGCAGGCGCTCGGCGCGATGGGGCGCCGCTCGGCGGTGATCGGCACGCTCGGCGTCGGCGAGCCGCCGCGCGCCGGCAAGGCGAGCGAGTCGTCGGACAGGGCGTCGACCGGCGATGCTGCTTCCGGCCTCACGCCTACCGGCCTCACCACGCCCGACCCGATCACGCTGCAGACCGCCCTGGCCGACTTCGTGGCGCGCGGCTTCACGGCCTGCGTCGTCGAAGCTTCATCGATCGGCATCGCCGAGCATCGTCTCGCTGGAACGCGCGTAGCCGTCGCGGTGTTCACGAACTTCACGCAGGACCATCTCGATTACCACGGCGACATGGTCGCCTACTGGCAGGCCAAGGCGCAGTTGTTCGCGTGGCCGGGCCTGAAGGCGGCGGTCGTCAATCTCGACGACGCGCAGGGCGTCGAGCTCGCGGCTTCGCTGGCGGCTTCTTCGGTCGACACCTGGACGGTCTCGATCCACAGCGAAGCGCGCCTTCGCGCCAGGAACATCCGCTACGGCCGCGACGGCCTCGCCTTCGAAGTGCACGAAGGCGACACGAGCGTGGCGATCGCGACGCCGCTGATCGGCGACTACAACGTCTCCAACCTGCTGGCCGCGATCGGTGTGCTGCGCGCGCTCCGCATCGGCCTGCACGATGCTGCCGCGGCGTGTGCCGAACTCACGCCGGTGCCCGGCCGGATGCAACGCATCGCAACCGACGACGATGCCGCGGGTCAGCCCGAAGTCGTCGTCGACTACGCGCACACGCCCGACGCGCTCGAAAAGGCGCTCGCCGCCCTGCGCCCGCTCGCCGCCGAGCGCGGCGGCAGGCTCTGGTGCGTGTTCGGCTGTGGCGGCAACCGCGATGCGGCCAAGCGGCCGCTGATGGGCGCGATCGCGATCAAGCTCGCCGAGCGTGTGGTCGTCACCAGCGACAACCCGCGCCTCGAGTCGCCCGATTTCATCCTCTCGCAGATCCTTGTCGGCGCCATGGGTCACGACGAGGTCGACGTGATCGAGAACCGCGCCGATGCGATCCGCCATGCGGTGACTTCCGCAGCCGCGGCCGATGTCGTGCTGATCGCCGGCAAGGGCCACGAGACCTACCAGGACGTGGCCGGCGCGAAGTTTCCCTTCTCGGATGTCGCGCATGCCGCGCAGGCCCTCGCCGCGCGAAGCGCTGCCGCCGGGGCCCTGAGTGCCAGCGTTGACGCCGCGGCCATGATGACCCTGGCCGACGCCGCGGCAGGCGTTCCCGGCGCATGCGTTGTCGGCGATGCCGGCGTGTCGTTCACCCGGGTGCACAGCGACACGCGAACGCTGCGGCCAGGCGACCTGTTCGTCGCCTTGCGCGGCGAGCGCTTCGATGCACACGAGTTCCTGGCCGCGGCCAAGGCCGCGGGCGCGGTCGCCGCGCTCGCCGAACGCGGCCTCGCCGAAGCGGGCCTGGCGGGCATCGAAGTCGCCGATTCGCGCCTTGCCCTCGGCGAACTGGCGTCGGCGTGGCGTAGCCGCTTCGACCTGCCGCTGGTCGCAGTCACCGGCAGCAACGGCAAGACCACGGTGACGCAGATGATCGCGGCGATCTTTCGCGCCTGGCAGGACGATGCTGGCTTCGCGACCGAGGGCAACTTCAACAACGACGTCGGCTTGCCGCTGACCTTGCTGCGTCTGCGTGAGGGTCATCGCGCCGCGGCGGTCGAGCTCGGCATGAACCATCCAGGTGAGATCGCGCGCCTTGCCGCGATCGCCAGACCGACGATCGCGCTCGTCAACAACGCGCAGCGGGAGCATCTGGAATTCATGGCCGATGTCGCTGCCGTCGCGCGCGAGAACGGCGCCGCAATCGCCGCCCTCGGCGTAGGCGGCACGGCAGTCTTTCCTGCCGACGACGCGCACGCTTCGACCTGGCGCGCGCTGGCCGGCGCGCGGCGCGTGTTGACGTTCGCCGAAAGTGGCGACGCGGAGGTGACGGGCGACGCAGCCTGGTCTGGCGAGCACTGGAACTTGACGCTGCGCACGCCCTCGGGCGACGCGACCCTGGCGCTGCACATCGCCGGCCGGCACAACGTACGCAATGCGCTCGCTGCCGCGGCGGCCGCGCTGGCGGCGGGCTGCCCGCTCGACGCCATCGCGCGAGGTCTCGAGGCGTTTCGCCCGGTGCGCGGTCGCTCGCAGACGCTTCGCGTCGTCGTTCGCGGCGTCGAGCGCACGCTGGTCGATGACAGCTACAACGCCAATCCCGATTCGGTGCGCGCCGCGATCGACGTGTTGGCCGCCTTGCCAGCGCCGCGCTGGCTGGTGCTCGGCGACATGGGCGAAGTGGGCGGCCAGGGGCCCGAGTTTCATCGCGAGGTCGGTTCCTATGCCCATCAGCGCGGGATCCAGACGATGTGGGCGGTCGGCCCGGAGAGCGCGAACAGCGTCGCCGCCTTCGAGGGCGCGCGGGCGTTCGCGACGGTCGAGTCGCTCGTCGTCGCGCTGGTCGAGGCACCGGCGTTCGCTTCGGTGCTGGTCAAGGGCTCTCGTTTCATGCGCATGGAACGCGTGGTCGCGGCGTTCGTGAAAGAGCCCACGGGAGACGCCCATGCTGCTTAGCCTGGCGAGCATGTGGAGGCACCATGCTGCTTAGCCTGGCGCAGTGGCTGCAGGCGTACTCGCCCGAGTTCGGCTTCATGCGCGTGTTCCAGTACATCACCTTTCGCGCCGTGATGGCGGCGATGACATCGCTGGTGATCGGCCTGGTGTTCGGGCCGTGGGTGATCCGCCGCCTGACGAGCCTGAAGATCGGCCAGCCGATCCGCGCCGACGGCGTCGAGTCGCATCACGTCAAGAGCGGTACGCCGACCATGGGCGGGGTGCTGATCCTGCTCGGCATCGGTGTCTCGACCTTGCTCTGGTTCGACTGGTCGAACCGGTTCGTGTGGATCGTCATGGTCGTGACGATCGGCTTCGGCGTGATCGGCTGGGTCGACGACTGGCGCAAGGTGGTCGGCAAGAGCCCGCAGGGCATGCGCTCGGGCGAGAAGTACTTCTGGCAATCGGTGATCGGCATCGTCGCCGCGCTCTACCTCGCCTTCAGCGTCAGCGAGACCTCGAACCTGCGCGTGCTCGAGCTGTTCCTGCGCTGGGTGCAGAGCGGCTTCTCGAACGACCTGCCGCCCAAGGCCGACCTG
>JAYSMB010000343.1:0-2513 GCA_043725065.1 Burkholderiales bacterium | reverse complement strand
GGGATGATCGGGTGATCGGGCATCACCAGCGAGAAATCGGCGTTGACCTTGATCTTCTGCCCGCCTTCGGGCACCTTGATGTGCTGATACATGAAAATGAATCTCCGCTGGCTTCGCCGTGGTGGAATGCAGCCCGAAATTCTAAGTCGGATGAAGAACGATGAATGAGAAGCTCCGAACCCTCGCCGCCGGCCTTGCCGGCCTTTGCTTCGCGTCCTGTGGCGTGGCCCAGGACGGACCGCAGTCGCTGCCGAAGATCCGGCTCAACGCCGGCATCCACAACATCGATGCTCAATTGGCGCAGAGCGCCGAGCAACGCGAGATCGGGCTGATGTTCCGCCCGGTCATGGCCGCCAGCGAAGGCATGCTCTTCGTGTTCGAGCGCGCCGGTCAGCAGTGCTTCTGGATGAAGAACACGCTCATTCCGCTCGATGCCGCGTTCCTCGCCGACGACGGCGCCGTCGTCAACATCGAGCACATGAAGCCGCAGACGCTCGACGGGCATTGCTCGGAAAAGCCGGTGCGCTACGTCCTCGAGATGAACGACGGCTGGTTCGCCAAGCGCGGCGTCAAGCCGGGCTACAAGCTGAAGGGCCTGCCCGCGGCGCAATGAGCCCTCGCCCGGGCGGGCGAAGGCGGATCGACTTCAGGCGAAGTTCTTCGCCACGAAATCCCAGTTGACGAGCGAGTTCAGAAAGGCCTCGGCCCACTTCGGACGGGCGTTGCGATAGTCGATGTAGTAGGCGTGCTCCCAGACGTCGATCGTCAGCAGCGCCTTGTCGGCGGTGGTGAGCGGCGTTCCCGCGGCGCCCATGTTGACGATGTCGACGCTGCCGTCGCCCTTCTTCACGAGCCAGGTCCAGCCGGAGCCGAAGTTGCCGACCGCGCTCTTCTGGAAGGCTTCCTTGAAGGCGGCGTAGCCGCCCCACTTGGCCTTGATCGCGTCGCCCAGCGCGCCGGAGGGCTCGCCGCCGCCGGACGGCTTCATGCAGTTCCAGAAGAAGGTGTGGTTCCAGATCTGCGCCGCGTTGTTGTAGATGCCGCCGGTCGCCTTCTTGACGATGTCCTCGAGCGCCATCGTTTCGAACTCGGTTCCCTTCTGCAGGTTGTTCAGGTTGTCGACGTAGGCCTTGTGGTGCTTGCCGTAGTGGTACTCGAGCGTCTCCTTGCTGAGGCTGGGCGCGAGCGCGTCCATCGCATAGGGCAGCGGGGGCAGGGTGTGTTCCATGACTTTCCTCTTTGCGAACGGGTGGGCTTGCCGAAGATTGTAGGCAGCTCGCGATGGCGGCATTCGGCGTGCCCGCGCATCGCTGCATCGCCAGTGGCTTCAGGGTGATGGCGGGATCGCGGTCGTCGACCGGACGTCGAGATCGGCAAGGCCGTCGTAGAGCGTCGCGACGAGCGCGTCGCCGGCACGTATCTGCATCGCCGACGAGACCGGGTGCCCGGCCGGGTCTGCGAGCAAGGCGTAGCCACGCGCCAGGATCCGACGCGGGTCGATGGCCTCGAGACGGATCGCCGCGGCATCGACGCGCGCCGCCCGCCGCGCCAGGTCGCGCCGCAGCAGGGCATGGGCGCGCGCCGCCGCCGCGTCGCTGGTGGCACGGCACAGCGCCAGGTCGCGTCGCAACGCTGTCGCGAGCCGCTGCGCCAGCAGATCGAGATCGTGGCCGCGCCGCGCCAGGCCGTCGCTCGGTCGGGCCAGGCGCAGGGCGGCCCGGTCGAGCCGCTGCGCCTCGCGCTCCAGCGCCGCCGACACGCGACGCGTCAATGCCGTCTCCGCCGCCATGAGCGCTACGAGCGCAGCCGCTGTGGCCGGAGCGATCAGCTCGGCAGCGGCGGTCGGCGTCGGCGCGCGCAGGTCGGCGGCGAGATCGGACAGGGTCACGTCGATCTAGTGGCCGATGCCGCTCACTACCGGCATCGGCGCGACGCGGATCGCCCGCACTACGCTCTCTTCGTTGAAGGCCCACAAGTCTTCGAGCGAGCCGCCGCCGCGGCAGGCGATCAACACGTCGACCTCGCGCCGTGCCGCAGCCGCGGTGATCGCCTGGCACAAGGCGGCGGGCGCCTCGACGCCCTGCACGAGACTCGGGTAGACGACGACGTGCAGATGCGGCGAGCGTCGCGCCAGCGTCGTCGCGACGTCGTGCAAGGCGGCGCCTGCCAGCGACGTGACGACGCCGACGGCTCGCGGGTAAGGCGGGAGCGCGCGCCTCGCGGCGGCGTCGAACAGGCCCTCGGCCTCCAGCTTGGCCTTCAGCTGCAGGAATCGTTCGTAGAGCGCCCCGGCGCCGCTCTTGGTCATGGCTTCGACGACCAGCTGCAGCTCGCCGCGCGGCTCGTAAACTGCGAGCCGGCCGCGCACCTCGACGGCGTCGCCTTCGCGTGACAGGAACACCGATAGCTATGCGGCGCGCCGGAACATCGCGCAGCGCAAGGCAGCGCCGCCTTGCGGATCCTTCAGACTGAAATAGCAATGGCCGCTGGCGGCGCGCGAGAAGCCCGAGATC
>JAYSMB010000342.1:0-6371 GCA_043725065.1 Burkholderiales bacterium | reverse complement strand
ACCCGCACCGGCTTGCCGTCGACCTCGATCCGGTCGCCGAAGGAAATGCGCTGGCCGGTGTGCGCCGGCTCGCCGTTGACGGTGATGCGCCCTTCGACGATCAACTCTTCCATGTCGCGGCGCGAGCCGATACCCGCTTGCGCCAGAACCTTGTGCAGCTTGGGCGCATCGGATTCGGCCGCGAGAACGCGCTTGCTCGCAGCTTCTTCGGTTTCGACCGCTTCCGCTTCCTCCGATTCGGTGTCGAACTCTCCGGACAGCAGTTTGGCGAAGACTTCGCCCGCCTCGGGCGCGATCACCGGCTGCAGATGACGCGGCATCGGCCCTTCGAAGTTGGGCGGCAGCGGCAACATCGGCGCGCCACCGCGCGGTCGGTTTCCGCCGTCGCCGCCCTCGCCCGCTTCTCCGTGGTGCCGGTCACGACGGCCGCGCCGGCGGGCGCGATCCCCCTCGCCGCGCTCGCCTTCGCCACGTGGCGGCCTTGCTTCACCAACGTTGCCTGCCGCGGCCATCGGCGCTTCGGCATCCGCCGTGCCCTGCGCGGTGGAAGACGGCGCTGCGGCAGAAGCCTCGCCTTCGAGGTCGGCGTGCGGCGCGGAGTCGTCAGATCGGTTCATGAGTGGGATTCCAGGGCGGGGTCGGAGGGCGTGGCGGGCAAATCGGCGTCGGCCAGGGGCATGGGGCCGACGTTGGGGTGAGCTTCGGCGAACGAGAGCACCGCTTGCGACGCCAGGGCGGCGAGCGCATCTGGGCTCTGCGCAGGGTCGTCGCCCGTGCCACCTTGCGCGGGCAACTGGTCGAGGCTGGCAAGACCCAGGTCGTCGAGAAACTGCCGGGTCGTCGCGAGCAGGGCCGGCCGGCCGGGCGCTTCGCGGTAGCCGATCGCCTCGATCCAGCCGCGGTCTTCGAGTTGCTTGACGATCGATGTCGCGACGGCAACGCCGCGGATGTCTTCGATGTCGCCGCGCGTCACCGGCTGTCGGTAGGCGATGATGGCCAGGGTTTCCATCACGGCACGCGAATAGCGCGGCGGACGCTCGGGGTTGAGCCGCGCCAGATAGGTGGCCATCTCGGCGCGGCTCTGGTAGCGCCAGCCGCTGGCCAGCGAGACCAGTTCGACGCCGCGGCCGGCGCAACCGCGGCTCAGTTCATCGAGCAGGGTGCGCAGCGTATCGGCTCCGATCTCGTCGTCGAACAACGCACCGAGCTCGCGCAAGGCCATGGGCTGGCTCGAGCAGATGAGCGCTGCCTCGAGGCCGCGTTTGGCATCCAGGGTCTTCCTGTCGTCGTGAAAATCCTCGGCCGCGTCACCTCGCGGCATGTCTTCGCGTCTTGAACGCGGTGGGTTCGGCAGCGCAACGCGCTTGCCGTGGGTCGAGATGCACCCGCTGGTGCGATCGGGTCTCGAGGCTCTCGTCGATCGCACGAGCCGCGGCAGGGTGGCGCCGCGCCGGCGGTTCGCATCGAAACGGAATGGCGTGATTGTAGCGAACCGGAGGAACCCGTCTCAGGCAGCCATTCCGGTCAGTCGCAGCCAGGCCGGTGCAAGATCGGCGGGCAAGGCCGACGCGAGCGCCAGCCGCTGTTGCGAGACCGGATGCACGAACGCAAGTTCGGCGGCATGCAAGGCCTGGCGTTCGATGCCCAATGCGGGTCGACCGCCATAAAGCCGGTCACCGAGCAGCGGCAGTCCGCGCGAGGCGAGATGCACCCGGATCTGATGCGTCCGACCGGTATGCAAGGTGCAGCGCAAGGCGCTCTGGCCACCGTTCGAAGCGAGGCATTCGACGTCCGTGCGCGCCGGCTTGCCGGAAGCGACGACGGCCATGCGTAAGCGCATCCGCGGGTCACGTCCGATCGGCGCCTCGACGCTGAACGTCGACAGCGCCGGCTTGCCCTGGGCGATCGCGAGATATCGGCGATGCACCTCGCGAGCCGCGATCGCCCGCACCAGCGCGGTCACGGCGACCAAGGTCTTGCCGACGACCATGAGGCCGGACGTGTCCTTGTCGAGCCGGTGCACGATGCCGGCGCGCGGCAAGGTGGCACTTTGCGGATAGCGTGCCAGCAAACCGTTGAGCAAAGTGCCCGACCAGTTGCCGGCGGCCGGATGCACCACCATGCCGGCCGCCTTGTCGACGACGAGCAGCTCGGCGTCTTCGTAGACGATGACCAGCGGCAGCGCTTCGGCGCGATAGGCGCGGCTCTCCTCGGTCGGTATCAAGGTGACGGCGATTCGCTGCCCGGCACGGACGCGCTGCGATGCACCCGTCGCGGGCTTGCCGTCGATGCCGACCCGCCCGCTCCTGATCAGGCCTTGCAGATGACCGCGCGAGAATTCGGGCGCGAGCGTGACGATGGCCTTGTCGAGCCGCTCGCCGTGCAAGGCTTCGCCGACAACGCCCTCACGCGTCTCGGGCTGGTCCTCCTCGGCGTCGATGGGCGCATCCCCTGCCGACGGTCGCGGGCCCGCATCGGCTGGCGCCGCCTCGACCCTATAAGATTCGCCTTTCACCTTCACCCTCGTCGCGACGGCGCTGCAAGTCGCGCGACCGGCGATTTCTGCATGGCGACGTTCCCGATGTCCATTCGTACCTGGCTGACAGTGTCGGCGATCTCGGCCGCGGCGATTTTCCTCGCCGCCTGCGACACAACGCCGAAAGACGAGACCGCGCGCATGTCGCCGGAGAAGATTTACGCCGAGGCGAAGGAGGAAGCCGCCTCGGGCGCCTACGAAAAAGCGATCAAGCTCTACGAGCGCCTCGAAGGCCGCGCCGCCGGCACCGTGCTGGCGCAGCAGGCGCAGATCGAACGCGCCTTCCTGCTCTGGAAGAGCGGCGAGAAAGCCCAGGCCCTGTCGACGCTCGAGCGCTTCATCAAGCTGCACCCGACCAGCCCGGCGCTCGACTACGCGCTCTATCTGCAGGGCCTCGTCAACTTCAACGACAACCTCGGCCTGCTGGGTTCGCTGGCGAGCCAGGACCTGTCAGAGCGCGACCAGCAGGCCTCGCGCGACGCCTACCAGTCGTTTCGGCAACTTACCGAGCAGTTTCCGCAGTCGACCTATGCCGACGACGCGCGCTTGCGCATGAACTACATCGTCAACTCGCTGGCCGCCTACGAAGTGCACGTGGCTCGCTACTACTTCCGGCGCGGCGCCTACGTCGCCGCCGCCAACCGCGCGCAGCATACGGTGCAGGAGTTCCAGCAATCGCCCTCGACCGAAGAAGCGCTCTACATCATGATGCAGAGCTACGACCGGCTGGGCCTGGTCCAGTTGCGCGACGATGCGGGCCGGGTCCTGAAGACCAGCTTTCCGAATTCGACGATCCTGGCCAATGGCCTGGGCAACAAAAAAGCGCGCTGGTGGCAGCTCTGGTGAGCGGCCCCGTCGACGCTACCGGACTGCGCTGACCGGCATCGCGGCGAGGTCGGCCAGCCACTCCATGGCCTCGCTCTCGCGCTCGAGCCTTGCCATCGGCGGCAAGGCCGAAAACAGGCGACGTCCGTAGCTCATCGTCGCCATGCGTGGATCGCAGACCACGAGCAGGCCACGATCGGTTTCGCTGCGAATCAGGCGGCCCGCGCCTTGCTTGAGCGAGATCGCGGCCTCGGCTACGAAATAGTCGGTGAAGGCGTTGCGGCCTTCGGCCTCGAGCCGGCGCACCCGCGCTTCGACGAGCGGGTCGTTCGGCGGCGGAAACGGCAGCTTGTCGATGATCACGCACTGCAATGCTTCGCCCGGCACATCGATGCCCTCCCAGAAACTCTGCGAGCCGACCAGCACCGCGCGCGGCGCGTCGAGAAATCGCTGCATCAATTGCCGCTTCGAGCCCTGCCCCTGCACAAGCACCTCGATGGCGTCGGCGTCGCCGGCAAAGGCGTCGCGAAGGCGCGTACCGACGGCTTGCAGCGAGCGCAGCGTCGTCGTCAGTACGAAGGTGCGCCCACCCAGCGCACGCGCGCATCGGCCGGCGAGATCGGCGACCGCGACCGCATGGGCCGGATCGCCCGGCTTGGCGAATGTGCGCGGCACGAATACGCGGGCGTGGTTGGCATAGTCGAACGGACTGCCGACGCGCAAGGTCCGCGCCTTCTCGAGACCGGCCGATTCGGTGAACCAGCTCAGGCGCTCGTCGTCGCCGAGCGTGGCGGAAGTGAAGATCCATGCTTTCGACGCGCCCCGCATCTCTTCCTGCATCGCCTCACGGATGTCGAGCGGCGACTCGACCAGCCGCGCCTGATGCGGCGAAAGGTCGAGCCAGCGGATCTTGCCGTCCTCGGCCGGCAATCCGAACTGGCCGGCAAGTGCGGCCAGTCGCGCGGCACGCTCGGCGAGGCGAACGAAATCGGGCGCGAGCTCACTCACCGTCTCGAGCGCTTCGTGCGCCGCTTCGCAGGCGACCACGACTTGTTCGAGCGCCCGTGTGAAGTCACTTTCGCCGCTGCGTTCGGCCCAGCGCAGCTTCAGGCTGGCACGCACCTCGCCGATCGAGCCGACCGCGGCGAGCCGCAATTCGCGCGCGCTCCTGTCGCACGCGCTGGCGAGCTCGGGCCAGGGCAAAAGGCCGCGCGCCCGCTGCAACCCGGCGGCCAGCATGTCGCGTGCGAAATCGATCGGTTGCGACGAGCCGAGCACCGTGCCGAGAAACTGCACGCCGGCTTCGCCGAGCTGATGCGCTTCGTCGAACACGGCCAGCTCCACGCTCGGCAGCAACTCGGCAACGCCGCTGTCGCGCAATGCCAGGTCGGCAAAGAACAAATGATGATTGACGACGACGAGATCGGCCGCCATCGCTTCCCGTCGCGCCTTGTTGACGTGGCAGCCCTTGAACTGCGGGCAGTCGCTGCCGAGGCAGTTCTCGCGCGACGAGGTGACCAGCGGGATCACGCTGCTGCGCTCGTCCAGGCCCTCGAGCTCGGCGAGGTCGCCACTTGCCGTCGTCTGTGCCCAGGCTTCGATGCGCGCCAGGGCGCGCACGGCGAAGCGGTCAGGAAGTTGCGCTTCCTGGCGCGCCAGACCGAGCCGATGCGAGCATAGGTAGCTCGATCGTCCTTTCAGGAGGGCGATCGTCACCGGCACGCCCAGGGCATCGCGCAGTCGCGGCAGGTCGCGCAGGAAGAGCTGGTCCTGCAGCGTCTTGGTGGCAGTGCTGAGCAAGGTTCGCACGCCGGACAAGAGCGCGGGCACGAGATAGGCGTAGGTCTTGCCGACGCCCGTGCCGGCCTCGACGACGAGCGGCGAACGTGCGTCGATTGCCGCGGCGACCGCACGGGCCATCTCGAGTTGTTCCTGTCGCTCGCTGTGATTCGGATCGGCGGCGGCGAGCGCGCCTCCTTTGGCCAGCGCCGCGACGACGGTGCGCTGCAGCGGACTCAAGGGTGAACCCTTGGCGCGCTCCGGCTCATGCCGGCTGCCGGGGTTCGAGTTCGGCTTCGATGCGCGCCATCTGGTCGCGCAGGCGCAGGCGCCGCTTCTTCAGCCGGCGCAGGGACAAATCGTCGCCGCCGGCGTCGAGCGTGGCGCGATCGATGAGGTTGTCGAGGTCCGCATGCTCGATCCGCAATTCGATCAGGCGGCGCGACAGGGAGTGCAGGTTGTCGTCCATTGACGCCCTTGGACACGCGACTAGTTCGCGGTTTTGGGCCTTTTGATGAAGGTCAAACCGATTATAGTTTTCTGTCATGGCGACCTCGAGCTTGGGCTACCGGCTTTCCGCGACAACGGGCCTGCACCGCGGCGACCGGGCCTATCAGCAAGACCAGGTTCAGGTTCTCCCGCACGGCCGGGTGCCTGGCTGCGTGATGGGCGTGCTCGCCGACGGCATGGGCGGCAAGAGCGGCGGACGCAAGGCGGCCGACCAGGTCATCCTCACGGCGCAGCAGCTGTTCGAGCGCTACTCGCCCAGCCGCGACGATCCGACCGAGGCGCTCAAGCAGCTTGTGCTCGAAGCGCATCTGATGATCAAGCTGACCGCGATCACGTCGGAAGAAGAGCCGCACAGCACGATCGCCGCCTTTCTCATCAGCCCGACCCGCGAGTGCGATTTCGTGCACGCCGGCGATTCGCGCATCTATCACTTCCGCGCCGCCGAGATGGTGAGCCGCTCGATCGACCATTCCTACGTGCAGCGGCTCGTCGACGAGCGCCAGATCACCGAGGAAGAAGCGAACAACCATCCGCAGTCGAACCTCCTGACCGGCTGCCTCGGCACTTTCCAGGACCCGCCGCTCTCACAAAAGCACATCGACAAGCTCGAGATCGGCGACAGCGTGCTGTCGTGCAGCGACGGCCTGTGGCACTACTTCACGCCGCGCGAGCTGGGCGCCATCGTCCACGCGCTGCCGCCGCGCGAAGCGACCGAGATGCT
>JAYSMB010000341.1:0-5168 GCA_043725065.1 Burkholderiales bacterium | reverse complement strand
GTCTTCGGCCGCGCCGAGCGCGCCCCAGGCGATGCCGTAGCGGGCCGAGTTGAGGCAGGTGAACGGGCCTTTCAGGCCGCACACCTCGGGGAAGGCGTTCTCTTCGGGGCAGAACGCTTCGTCCATCACGATCTCGCCGGTGATCGACGCGCGCAGGCCGACTTTGCCCTCGATCTTGGGCGTGCTCAGACCCTTGGCGCCCTTCTCGAGCACGAAGCCGCGGATCGCGCCTTCGTCGTCCTTGGCCCAGACAACGAACACGTCGGCGATCGGCGAGTTGGTGATCCACATCTTGCCGCCGCTGAGCGAGTAGCCGCCGGCAACTTTCCTGGCCCGCGTCACCATGCTGCCCGGGTCGGAGCCGTGATTCGGCTCGGTGAGGCCGAAGCAGCCGATCCATTCGCCGGTGGCGAGCTTCGGCAAATACTTCTGCTTCTGCGCCTCGCTGCCGAACTCGTTGATCGGCACCATGACCAGCGAGGACTGCACGCTCATCATCGAGCGGTAGCCGGAGTCGACGCGCTCGACTTCGCGCGCGACCAGGCCGTAGCAGACGTAGTTCATGGCGCCGCCGCCATAGGCCTCGGGAATCGTCGAGCCGAGCATGCCGAGCTCACCCATCTCGCGAAAGATCGCGGTGTCGGTCGTGCCGTTGCGAAACGCGTCGAGCACGCGCGGCGCGAGGCGCTCCTGGCAATAGGCCGCTGCCGCATCGCGCACGGCACGCTCGTCGCTCGTCAACTGCTGATCGAGCAGCAGCGGATCGTCCCAATGAAATGTCGCCTTCGCGCTTGCCATGCGAATCTCCGGAAAACGTTGCTGGGCGCCCCGGTCAGTCGGGAACGACTGCCGTGACCTCGATCTCGACCTTGGCCCGGTCTTCGATCAGCGCGGTGACCTCGACCGCCGTCATCGCGATGTCGTAGACGCCGATGATCTCGCGAAAAGCGCGGCCGATCTCGCGGCCGGCGGCGAGGTACTCGCGCTTGCTCGTCACGTACCAGGTCATGCGAACGATGTGTTCGGGGCCGGCTGCGGCGGCACGCAGGACCGCGACGACATTGGCGAGCGCCTGGCGCGTTTGCGCGGCGAAATCGTCGCTCTCGAAGACGCCCGACGGGTCCCAGCCGACCTGCCCGGCGACGAAGATTTGCCGACCCTGCGCGGCCACGCCGTTCGCGTAGCCCTTCGGTCGCGGCCAGCCTTCGGGCAGCAGTGCTTCGTTGTTCATCGGGTTTCCTTGGCTTTGTCTTTGAGCAGCTCGCGGGCGATGATGAGCTGCTGCACCTCGCTCGCGCCTTCATAGATGCGCAGCGCGCGGATCTCCCGGTAGAGCCGCTCGACCGGCTGGTCGCTGACGACGCCGCGACCGCCCCACATCTGTACCGCCGCGTCGATCACCCGCTGTGCGCCTTCGGTGGCGGCGAGCTTGGCCATCGCCGCCTCGCGCGTGACGTTCCTGCCCTGGTCGCGCTGCCAGGCGGCGCGGTAGGTGAGCAGCGCGGCGCTGTCGATCGTCAGCGCCATCTGCGCGAGCTTTGCCTGCGTGAGCTGAAAGTCGGCGAGCACGCCCTCGAACATGCGCCGCGTCGTCGCCCGGGACAGCGCTTCGTCGAGAGCGCGCCGCGCGAAGCCGAGCGCGGCGGCGGCGACCGAAGTACGAAACACGTCGAGCGTGCGCATCGCGATCTTGAAGCCCTCGCCTTCGGCGCCGATGCGCTGCGAGGCGGGTATGCGGCAGCCCTTGAACGCGAGTCGCGCGAGTGGATGCGGCGCGATGACTTCGATGCGCTCGGCAATCGAAAAGCCCGGCGCGTCGGCATCGACGATGAACGCCGAGATCCCTTTCGAGCCGCGCTTCGCGGTCGGTCCAGCGTCGGCCGTGCGCGCGAACACGACATAGAAGTCGGCGATGCCGCCGTTCGAGATCCAGGTCTTCTCGCCGTCGAGCACGTACTCGTCGCCCTCGGCGCGCGCGGCGCAGGCCATCGCCGCGACGTCGGAGCCGGCATCGGGCTCGGAAAGCGCGAACGCGGCGATCAGTTCGCCACGCGCCACGCGCGGCAGGTAGCGCGCCTTCTGCGCCGGCGAGCCGGCGAGACTGATCGCGCCCGAGCCGAGCCCTTGCATCGCGAACGCGAAGTCGGCGAGGCCCGAATGCCGTGCCAGCGTCTCGCGCACGAGGCAAATGGCGCGCGTGTCGATCGCATCCTCGCGGCCACCGAACTCGCGCCCGCCGACGGCGTGGCCGAGCCAGCCGGCGCCGCCGAGTGAGCGCACGAGTGCGCGGCACTCCGCATCAACGTCCTTGCCATGCGCGTCGCTGATGTGCTCGCCTGCCCAGGCATCGAGCTCGCGCGCGATCGCCGCGTGGCGAGGCTCGAAGAACGGCCAGTCCTGGTACGCCGTATCGCTCATCTCAATTGCCCTCGAAGCGCGGCTTCTGCTTGGCCGCAAACGCTTCGTAAGCGCGCGTGAAGTCCTGCGTCAGCATGCAGATCGCCTGCGCCTGTGCTTCGGCCTCGATCGCCTGCTCGATGGTCATCGCCCATTCCTGATGCAGCATCGCCTTGGTCATGCCGTTGGCGAAAGTCGGCCCGGCGACGATGTCGCGCGCGAGGGCCATCGCTTCCTCGTCGAGCCGCTCGGGGTCGACCAGTCGATTGAGGAAGCCCCAGCGCTCGGCTTCTTCGCCGCCGAGCGAGCGGCCGGTGTAGAGCAACTCGCTCGCTCTGCCCTGACCGACGATGCGCGGCAACATCGCGCAGGCGCCCATGTCGCAACCGGCGAGGCCGACGCGGTTGAAGAGGAACGCGGTCTTGCTGCGCGCCGTGCCGACCCGCAGGTCCGAAGCCATCGCCATGATCGCGCCGGCGCCGGCGCAGACGCCGTCGATCGCGGCGATGATCGTCTGCGGGCAGACGCGCATCGCCTTGACGAGATCGCCGGTCATGCGCGTGAACGTCAACAGCTCGGGCGCCTTCAGCCGCACCAGCGGGCCGATGATCTCGTGCACATCGCCGCCCGAGCAGAAGTTGCCGCCGGAGCCGGTGATGACAACGGCGTGCACATCGTCGCCATGCCGCATGCGCTCGAACAGGTCGCGCAACTCGGCGTAGGAATCGAAGGTCAGCGGGTTCTTGCGCTCGGGCCTCGTCAGGGTGATGCGGCCAATGCCTTCGGCGACGCTCCACGCGAAGTGCCGCGCCTGGTAGCCGGCGAGCGGACGGCGGTTGCCGGCCTCGAGTGCGGGGTCGACCCGCGGCACTGTCAGATCGTTCATGTCGAATGTTCCTCGGCGGCTTGCTCGTTTTTCACCAGGTGAACGCGCAGCTTGCCGAGTTGCGCATAGAGCTGCCGCACGGTTGCGGCATCGAGCCCGGCGAACAGCTCGAGGATCCAGCTTTCGTGCTCGCGTGCCATCGTCTCGAAGTGGCGCCGGCCTTTCGCCGTGAGCCGGACGATCCAGGCCCGACGATCGCCGGGGCTGCTCTCGCGAACGACCGCGCCTTCTTTGGCGAGGTCGTCGGTGAGGCCGGTGACGTTGCCGCCGGTCACCATCAGGTAGCGCGAGAGCTCGCGCATCTTCATGCCGTCCTTGTAGCGGTAGAGCTGCGCCATGTAGTCGAAGCGGGCGAGCGAGATGTCGAAGCGCTCGCGCAGGCGGCGTCGGATCTCGGCCTCGATGTGGGTCGTGCTGGCCAGCATGCGCAGCCACAGCCTGAGCGCGGCGTGATCGCCGCTGCCGGCGCGCGCTTCGTGGCCGAGCTCCTGCGCGTCTTCGAGCAGCGCGTGCGAGGGGTCGTTCCGCTTCATGGCGAAGGCCTCTGTTCCATCAAACGCCAAGCGCGCGATCGGCCTGCGCCAGCGGCGAGAGCCCCGCGGCCTGCGCCGCCATGGCGCGCTCGCGCTCGAGGTTGCGCTCGAGCTGCGTCTTCGCCGAACGGTATTGCTTGGGCCACTCGACGTCGGTGTAGCCGATGCGTGCCGATTCCTGCAACGTCCACGCCGGATTGGCGAGATGCGGCCGCGCGACAGCGCACAGGTCGGCACGACCGGCGGCGATGATGCTGTTGACGTGGTCCGCTTCGGAGATCGCACCCACGGCGATCGTCGCGATGCCGGCCTCGTTGCGAATCCTGTCGGCGAACGGCGTCTGGTACATGCGGCCGTAGACGGGCTTCTGCAGCTTGCTGACCTGCCCCGACGAGCAGTCGATCAGGTCGGCGCCCGCCGCCTTGAAGGCACGCGCGATCTGGACCGCGTCGTCGGGTGTGATGCCGCCTTCGACCCAGTCGTGCGCCGAGATCCGGATCGAGATCGGCAGCGGCTCCGGCCAGACCTCGCGCATCGCGTGGAAAACTTCGAGCGGGTAGCGCAGACGGTTCGCGAGCGAGCCGCCGTACTCGTCGGTGCGCTGGTTGGTCAGCGGCGAGATGAACGATGACAGCAAGTAGCCGTGCGCGCAATGCAGCTCGAGCCAGTCGAAGCCGGCTTCGGCCGTGTAGCGCGTAGACCGCACGAAGTCGTCGCGAACGCGGTCCATGTCGGCGCGTGTCATCGCCGTCGACCAGTCGCTCGTGCCGTCGAGGTACTGCTGCGGCGAGGCCGAGATCAGCGGCCAGTTGTCTTCTTCGAGCGGCAGGTCTTCGCCCTCCCACGGCACGCGGGTCGAGCCCTTGGCGCCGGCGTGGCCGAGCTGCATCGCGATCTTGGCCTCGCTGTTGGCGTGGACGAAGTCGACGATCCGCTTCCAGCCGTCGCGCTGCGCCGCGTTCCACAGGCCCGGGCAGCCCGGCGTGATGCGCGCGTCGGCCGAAGGGCAGGTCATCTCGGCGACGACCATGCCGGCGCCGCCCATCGCCCGAGCGCCGAGATGCACAAGGTGGAAATCGCCCGGGAACCCATCGACGCACGAGTACTGCGCCATCGGCGAGACGACGATGCGGTTCTTCAGCGTGACGCCGCGCAAGGTGAAGGGCGTGAACATCGGCGGGATCGGTGATTGCATCGGCGCGCGATGCTTGCCCGCGCGCTCGGCGATCCAGTCTTCGTAGTCCTCGACGTAACCCTTGTCGCGCAGGCGCAGGTTCTCGTGGCTGATGCGCTGGCTGCGCGTGAGCAGCGAATAGGCGAACTGCTCGGGCGGCAGGTTGACGTAGCGGTCG
>JAYSMB010000340.1:0-5081 GCA_043725065.1 Burkholderiales bacterium | reverse complement strand
TCTGCGTGCTGTCGAGCGTGGCGATCGGGTCCATCGGCGCGTACAGCACGCGACTGCCCGCGACCTTCGGCTTCGCACCGACCTTGACCTTGCGGCTCTGGCCGTTCGCGGCGATGGTGCGCACTGTCATCGCGGCGTCCATCAGCGCGGCTTCGGAGATGTCGTCAGAGTAGGCGAACGCCGTCTTCTCGCCCGCCACCGCGCGCACGCCCACACCCTGGTCGATGCCGAAGCTGCCGCTCTTGACGATGCCCTCTTCCAGGCTCCAGCCTTCGCTGCGCGTGTACTGGAAGTACAGGTCGGCGTCGTCGATGCGATGCGTGGCGATCGTCGCCAGGGCCTTGGCCAGCGTCGCTTCGCTGAGACCGAAAGGCTCGAGCAGCAGCGAGCGGGCAATGACAAGGCGCTCGATCGTGGGTTCGCGGGAAATCATGCTGAGCGCTCTCGGAAGTCGAATCCGAATTGTAGAAGCCTGCCATGTTTCACACATCTTTACGGCTGTTCGCGTCGTCGCCGCGCGGTGGCTCTCGTTGAAGACAGGCGGGAATACAAAACCCCGTCGTCACACGACGAACGCAATTCACCTACGGAGAACATCATCATGTTGAACCTCAAGAACGTCGCCATCGGCGCGACCCTCGCGATCGCTTCGATCGGTGCCTTCGCACAAGCCTCGGCCCCGGCCACGCCGAAGGTCGATGCCCGAGAAGCCAAGCAGCAAGCCAGGATCGATGCCGGCGTCGCCTCGGGTCAACTCAACGCCCGCGAGACCAATCGTCTCGACAAGCAGCAAGGCCGCATCGCCGGCGCGGAAGCCAAGGCCAAGTCCGATGGCACCGTGACGCACAAGGAGCGTCGTCATCTGGCCCGCATGCAGGACCGTGCGAGCAAGAACATCCACAAGCAGAAGCACGACGCACAGACCGCGCCGGTCGCGCCCAAGTCCTGACCGTTCGGCCGAGCCTCAGTCCGCGTCGCCTTCGGGCGACGCGCCTGATTTGAGGACCAGGGCCCGGGCGTAGAGAGCGTTGCGCGGGGCGCCGCCGATTTCGGCGGCCAGGGCCACGGCCTGTTTGAGCGGCAAGGCCGCGACCAGGGGCGCGAGGATCGCATCGTGCTCGGTGTCGCTTGCCACCACATCTTCACGGGGCAAGGCGTGCAAGACCAGAACGAACTCGCCGCGCGCCCGATTCGCGTCGGCCGCGAGCCACGCGACGAGCTCGCGTGCTCGCATCGTCACCACTGTTTCGAACTGCTTGGTCAACTCACGACACAAGGTCACCGTGCGTTCAGGGCGGGCTTCGACCAAGGCCGCGGCCAGCGATTCGATCCGGTGCGGTGCCTCGAACAGCACTTGTGCTGTCGATGCGGCTGCGACTCTCGAAAGCGCGCGCCCGCGTTCGTTGCCGCGCGCGGGCAGAAAACCTACGAAGGTGAAGCCCGCGCCATTCGTATCGCCCGCGACGGCCAGCGCCGCAAGCGCACTGCTCGCGCCGGGAATCGGCACCACGCGATAGCCGGCATCGTGAACCGCGGCGACGAGCGCAGCGCCCGGATCGCTCACGGCCGGCGTGCCGGCGTCGCTCACGTAGGCTACCCGCTCGCCACGCGCGAGCCGCACAAGAATGCCCGCCGCCGCCTGCCGTTCGTTGTGCTCATGGGCGGCGATCAAGGGCTTGGCGAGACCGAAGTGCTCGAGCAGGCGGGCACTGTGCCGCGTGTCTTCGCAGGCGACGGCATCGACGATCGCGAGGACGTGCAGGGCACGCAGCGTCAAATCGGCGAGGTTGCCGATCGGCGTGGCGACGACGTAAATCGCCGACGCGGGATACTGCTGGCCGCCGGCAGCCAGAGCTGCGGCCCGCACGAGCATCATTCGATCCGCGACCAACCATGACCTCCGATGCAAGACCCGCCGCCGCGCCCACGACCAAGGCGCGTGGCGACGCCGCCGAGGCAGAAGCGCTGGCGTATCTCGTCGCGCGCGGACTGATCCCGGTCGAACGCAATTATCGGGTCGCGCGCGGCCCGAGCGCCCGCGGCGGCGAGGTCGACCTGATCGTGCGCGACAGCGACGGCACGCTGGTCTTCGTTGAAGTGCGGGCCCGGCGCGACCCACGCCATGGCGGCGCGGCCGCGAGCATCGGCGCGGTCAAACAGCGGCGACTGGTGTTCGCGGCCCGGCATTTCCTGCGTCGCTTCGCGGCACCACCGCCCTGCCGCTTCGACGTCGTCACGGTCGAGGGCGACAAGATCGAGTGGCTGCGCGCCGCCTTCGACGCGTCGTGAACGGCCACCCTGTGAACCGACCCGCGAAATGCGTGTCATATCATCGGTGACCATGCTCGAGCAACGTATCCAGCAGCAGTTTTTCGACAGCGCCGACCTCAAGTACGCCTCTGCCGAAGTCCTCAGCAAACCGATCGCCGACGGCGTCAGCGCGCTGGTCGGCTGCATTACCGGTGGCGGCAAGGTGCTCGCCTGCGGCAACGGTGGCTCGGCTGCCGACGCGCAGCACTTCGCCGCCGAGTTCGTCGGTCGCTTCGAGCGCGAGCGGCCGGGCCTCGCGGCGATCGCCCTCACCGTCGACACCTCGATCCTCACCGCGGTCGGCAACGACTACGGCTACGACATGATCTTCTCCAAGCAGGTCGCGGCCCTCGGCTCGCCCGGCGATGTGCTGCTCGCCATGTCGACCAGCGGAAATTCTCCCAACGTACTTGCCGCCGTCGAAGCGGCGCACGCCAAGGACATGACCGTGATCGCGCTGACCGGCAACACCGGCGGCCGGATGCGCGACCTGCTCCTCGAAACCGACGTCCACATCTGCGTCCCGCACGAGCGGACGGCACGCATCCAGGAAGTGCATTTGCTGGTGCTGCACTGCCTGTGCGATGCCGTCGATCTGCAGTTGCTGGGCGACCAGGAAAACACATGAGATTTCCTTTCCATTGCCGCGATCTGCGCGGCCGCACCCGGGCGCTCGCAGGCATCGCGGCGTCCGCGGCGCTGCTCTCCGGGTGCGCGCCCTTGCTCATCGGCGGCGCTGTCGTGGGCGGAGCGATGGTCGCGACCGACCGTCGCACGACCGGCTCGCAGGTCGACGACGGGACGATCGAGCTGAAGGCGAACAGCCGCATGAACGAGGCATTCGGCGAGCGCGCCCGCGTCAGCACGACCAGCTACAACCGCATGGCGCTGCTCACCGGTGAGGTGCCGGCGGAGGGCGACAAGACGACGGCCGAACAGGTCGTCGCCCGCATCGACAACGTTCAGTCGGTCGTCAACGAGCTGACGGTCGGGCCGATCAATACGCTCGGCGAGAAAACCAAGGACACGATCGTCACCACCAAGGTCAAGCTCAGCCTGATCGACGCGAAGGACCTGTTCGCCAACTCGATCAAGGTGATCACCCACCGCGGCACCGTCTACCTGATGGGTCGGGTCACCGAGCGCGAAGCGACGCGCGCTTCCGAGATCGCGCGCGGTGTCAGCGGCGTCGTCAAGGTGATCCGCGTGTTCGAGGTGCTGACCGAGTCGGAGCTCGCCAACACCCAACCCAAGAGCCTGGCCCGCCCGGACGGCGCGGCGAGCGAGGCGGCGGTCAAGCCTTAACCAGTCGGTTGATCAACTCAGGCGCTTGATGAGGCTCGAGGTGTCGAAGCGGTTGCCGCCCTGCGCCTGCAGGTCGGCGTAGAACTGGTCGACCAGTGCCGTGACCGGCAAGCGCGCGCCGTTGTGGCGAGCTTCCTCGAGGGCGATGCCCAGGTCCTTGCGCATCCAGTCGACGGCAAAGCCGAAATCGAACTTGCCGTCGATCATGGTCGGGCCGCGATTGTCCATCTGCCAGCTCTGCGCCGCGCCTTTGCCGATGACCTCGAGCACCGCCTTCATGTCGAGGCCGGCGCGCTTGCCGAAGCTGATCGCTTCCGACAGGCCCTGAACCAGGCCCGAGATGGCGATCTGGTTCACCATCTTGGCGAGCTGACCCGAGCCGCTGGTGCCGAGCAGCGTCATCGCCTTGGCGAACGCCATCGCCACCGGGCGCGCCGTGTCGAACGCCGCCGGGTCGCCGCCGCACATCACGGTGAGCGCGCCGTTGATGGCGCCGAGGTTGCCGCCCGAAACCGGCGCGTCGACGAAGGCGATGCCACGACGCGCGCCTTCCTGCGACAGCGTGCGCGCGATCGCGGCCGAAGCCGTGGTGTGATCGACGAAGATCGCGCCCTGCTTCATGCCGGCGAACGCACCGTCGGTGCCGATCGCGATCGAGCGGATGTCGTCGTCGTTGCCGACGCATGCGAACACGATGTCGGCGCCGGCGGCTGCTGCGGCCGGCGTCGCGGCCCTGGCGCTGCCATAGGTTGCGACCCAGTCGGCGGACTTGCCGGCAGTTCGGTTGTAAACCGTCACCTTGTGCCCGGCGCGCGCCAGGTGCCCGGCCATGGGATAGCCCATCACGCCAAGGCCGAGGAAGGCGACGCTGCGCGACGGAGTTTGTTCGTAGGTTTTGGTGCTCATGAAAAATGATGACGGCCTCGCGGAGGCCGTTGGGTTGTGGGCAGACGCATGCTCCGCGTTGCGCCAGGATTGTTCGGTGCGTGGCTTACACGATATGCAAGTGTTCCGTGCCGGCCGTCAAGTCGCCACCCCGCGCCCGATGGCTGTGCAGCTTGATCTGCAGGCGCAGGTCGTTCACCGAGTCGGCGTTGCGCAGCGCATCTTCGTAAGTCACGACCTGGCTCTCATACAGGTCGAACAGGCTCTGGTCGAAGGTTTGCATGCCGAGCTCGCGCGAGCGCTTCATGATCTCCTTGATCTCGGCGACCTCGCCCTTGAAGATCAGGTCGGAGATGAGCGGCGTGTTGAGCATGATCTCGACCGCGGCGACCCGGCCCTTGCCCTCCTGGCGCGGCAAGAGCCGCTGCGAGATCAGGCCCTTCAGGTTGAGCGAAAGGTCCATCAGCAGCTGGGCGCGCCGCTCTTCGGGGAAGAAGTTGATGATCCGGTCGAGCGCCTGGTTGGCGCTGTTCGCATGCAGGGTGGCCAGGCAGAGGTGGCCGGTCTCGGCGAAGGCGACG
>JAYSMB010000339.1:0-1501 GCA_043725065.1 Burkholderiales bacterium | reverse complement strand
GTCGCCGTGAGCCTGTTGAAGGCCGGCCATCCGGCGGCGGCGGAGCTCTGGCTGCAGGGCATCGCGGGGGGCAGCGAGCGAGTCGTGCTGGCGCACCAGGAACGCGGCGCTCGCTATCGGCTCGGCCATGTCTCGACGACGGCGAGGCACGTCGGCGGGACCTGGCAACTGACCGGCGAAAAGACGGTGGTCCCGGCCGGCGCACATGCCGGCGCATTCATCGTTCCAGCGCGGGTCGGCGGGGCGATCGACGACCCGGCCGGCATCGCACTGTTCCTGGTCTCCAAAGGCGAGCCCGGCATCGAGGTGCGCGGCTACCCGACCCAGGACGGCGCCTGCGCGGCCGACCTCACCCTGCGCGACGCCGGCGCGATCGAGCTAGTTGCAGCGGGTGCGGCTTTCCCCGCGCTCGAACGTGCGATCGACATCGGCATCGCCGCGCTGTGTGCCGAAGGAGTCGGCGCGATGGACAAGCTGGTCGCCGCGACCGTCGAATACATGAACATCCGCAAGCAGTTCGGCGTGCCGATCGCGACCTTCCAGGCGCTCCGCCATCGCATCGCCGACGTCAAGATGCAGCTCGAGCTGGCGCGCTCGATGAGCTTCTTCGCGACCTTGAAGCTCGGCGAGGAACCTGCGGCACGGCGGCGCGCGCTGGCGCAGGCCAAGCTGCAGCTCGGCACGTCGATGCGCTTCGTCGGCCAGCAGTGCATCCAGCTGCACGGCGGCATCGGCGTCACCGACGAGTACGCTGCGAGCCACTATTTCAAGCGGCTCACGGTCATCGAAATGAGCTACGGCGACACGATGTTCCATCTCGGCGAGGTCTCGGCGCGGATGCAGGACACCGCCGGCGTCTTCGCATGACCTGCGTCGGCCGAGTGAGCGGGCGCCGGGCCGCCCCAAGGCCGGCCGCGCCCCAAGGGCCACGAACCGGCCCTTTCGGTCTCCTGAGGGCGGCGACCGCAGGGAACGCGTGGGCATCATTTTCGGCCTGACCGCCGTCGCCGGCCTCTCGGTCGGCCACTTCACCGATACACGTCGCCCGACCGGCTGCACCGTCGTGCTCGCCGAAGGCGGCGCGGTCTGCGGCGTCGACGTCCGCGGCGCTGCGCCCGGCACGCGCGAGACCGAGCTGCTCGCGCCGATCAACGCGGTCGAGAAAGTGCATGCCGTCCTGCTCGCCGGAGGCAGCGCCTTCGGCCTCGACGCCGCCGGCGGCGTCATGCGCTGGCTCGACGAGCGCGGCGTCGGCGTCGCCGCCGGGCCGACCCGCGGCGACGGCAGCAAGGTGACCGTGCCGATCGTGCCGGCGGCGATCCTGTTCGACCTCTGGGTCGGCGACTCGCGGATTCGTCCCGATGCGGCATCTGGCTACGCGGCCTGCCAAGCTGCATCGCGCGAGGCACCGGCCGAAGGCAACGTCGGCGCCGGCACCGGTGCGAGCCTGGGCAAGCTTTTCGGCATCGGCCACGCGATGCGCGGCGGCGTCGGCACGGCG
>JAYSMB010000338.1:0-6791 GCA_043725065.1 Burkholderiales bacterium | reverse complement strand
CTTGGCCATGTCGAGGCGGCCCTGGATCGTGCCGGCCTCGGCGCGATACGAGCTGGTGGACATGATGGCGAGCGGCTTGTCGAACACCCGTGAGAGAACGTCGCCCGGTCTCATGCCGCCGCGCGCCAGGCACAGGATCTGGTCGAAGGCCCATCCCGACGCATGAATCTTGAGCGCAAGGCGCTCGATCAACATGTGGTACTCGTCCCAGGAAACGTAGAGATGTTTGCCGTCGTCGGTGAGCATGCTGGGTGGGTGGAGGCGATGTGAAGCTAGGCGGCCAGGCGGCGCGATGCCGCCGTGCCGGGCTGATAGGGATGGCGCAGCAGGATCGTGTGCTCGCGATCCGGGCCGGTAGAGACCATGTCGACCGGGGCCCCGATGAAGGCCTCGACGCGCTGCAGGTAGCGCCGCGCATTCAAAGGCAAAGCGCTCCACTGAGTGACGCCGAACGTGCTTTCGCTCCAGCCGGAAAAGTTCTCGTAGACCGGCACGCAGGCGACGATGTCGTCGGCGTCGAGCGGCAGGATGTCAATGCGCTCGCCGCGCAGTTCGTAGCCGACGCATACCTTGATGTCGGCCAGACCGTCGAGCACGTCGAGCTTGGTGATGCACAAGCCCGAGATGCCGTTGATGATGATGGCCCGCTTGAGCGCAGCGGCGTCGAGCCAACCGCAACGACGTGCCCGTCCCGTCACCGTGCCACGCTCCTGGCCGACGGTCGACAGGTGGTGGCCGATCGTGCCGGGCTCGTCGATCGACAGTTCGGTCGGAAATGGTCCACCGCCGACGCGCGTCGTGTAGGCCTTGGTGATCCCGAGGATGTAGTGCAGGAGGTCGGGTCCGACGCCCGATCCCGCCGCCGCGTTGCCGGCCACGCAGTTGCTCGACGTGACATACGGATAGGTGCCGTGATCGATGTCGAGCAGCGTGCCCTGCGCGCCTTCGAACAGGATGTTGGCGCCACGCCGGTGCAGGTTGAACAGCGCGTAGCCGACGTCGCCGATCATCGCCCGCATCTCCTCGCCGGCGCGCATCGCCATCTCGAAGATCGGCTCGAACTCGAGCGCCGCGCCACCGAGCTGGCCGACCAGCGCGAAGTTGTGCAACTCGAGCAGTTCGCGCAACTTGGCGGCGAAACGTTCCGGATGTTTCAGGTCCTGCACCCGCAACGCACGACGCGCCACCTTGTCTTCGTAAGCCGGGCCGATGCCCTTGCCCGTGGTACCGATCTTTCCGGCGCCGCTGTTCTCGCGCATCCGCTCGCGCGCCTTGTCGAGCTCGACGTGAAAGGGCAGGATCAGCGGGCACGATTCGCTGATGAGCAGGCGCGACCGCACTTCGAGTCCCATCGCTTCCAGCCGGCCGATCTCGCCGAGCAGGTGCGCCGGATCGACCACCACGCCATTGCCGATGAAGCAGGCGACGCCGTCGCGCATGACGCCCGAGGGAATCAATTGCAAGGCCGTCTTGACGCCGCGGATGACCAGCGTGTGCCCCGCGTTGTGCCCGCCCTGGAAGCGGACCACCGCCTCGGCGTGGTCGGTCAGCCAGTCGACGACCTTGCCCTTGCCCTCGTCGCCCCACTGGGTGCCGACGACGACGACGTTGCGGCCGCCCCTGCTTGCGCTCGTGTTCGCATTCATGCGCCGGCCCCATCCTGAAGCGACCATTGACCCTTGTTCGACACGATCATGCGGTCGAAGTCCACGCCAGCTTCGTCGTCCGGGTCGCCGGGAAACTGACGGACCACGACCTCGCCGCGCGTACGAAGCTGGCGCACCATGTTGCGCAAGCCTGCGTCGTCCGACCAGGGTGCGCGAATCGCCTTCTTCGGCGCCGTCACCGGTACCAGGTCGACGAGTTCTTTCACGTCCAGGCCGAAGCCGACAGCCGGACGAGTGCGGCCGAAGATCGCGCCCACCTCGTCGTAGCGACCGCCGCGCGCAATCGCGTCGCTTGCGCCATCGACATAGACCGCGAAGCGGGCACCGCTGTAGTAGGCGTAGCCGCTCGAATCGGCAAGGTCGAAGCCGATCCGGATCTCCGGGTGCGCTTGACTCGCGTGCGCCGCGAGTTGCTTCAGCTCATCGAGCGCCGTCGCGATCGATGCGCGCTCGGGCAGAACACGACGCGCTTCCTCGAGGATCGATGCGTCGCCGTACAGCGAGAGCAGCGCTTCGAGGCCCTTGCGGGTGTCGGCGGGGAACCCCCGTGCGACCGATCCCAGCTCGGCCGCGTCCTTGGTCGCCAGCGCAGCGTGGACCGCTTCGAGCCGGGCCGCGTCGACCGGCACGCCGGCCAGCACCGCCCGGACGATGCGGGTGTCGGCCAGGTCGAGGACGGCGCCTTCGAGGCCGGCGACGCCCAGGCACTGCAGAGACAGATCGAGGATTTCCAGGTCGGCTTCGAGCCCGGCGTGGCCGTAGATCTCGGCACCGAACTGGAGCGGCTCGCGCGTCGCGCCGCTGCCCGGAGCACGGGTGTGCAAAACGGGGCCGCAATAGCACAGCCGCGCAACGCCGCTGCGGTTGAGCAGGTGCGCGTCGATGCGGGCGACCTGCGGCGTGCTGTCGGCGCGAATGCCGAGCGTGCGACCGCTCAACTGGTCGACCAGTTTGAAAGTCTGAAGATCGAGCGAATGACCGGTACCGGAAAGAAGCGATTCGATGTGCTCGAGCATCGGCGGGATCACCAGCTCGAAGCCGAAGCTTTCCGCCGCATCGAGCAGGCCGCGGCGCAGCTTTTCGACTTGGCGGGCCCGGGCAGGCAGGACATCGGCAATGTGCTCCGGCAAGAGCCAGGCAGAGGACATGCGAAAAGCGCCGGGGATTAAAAAGGCGATTGTACGGGGCTGCGCGCGATGATTTCCGCGCGCTATGACCAGAACACGAACAGCATCGCCAGGCCGGCGAGCATGCTGGTGAGGCCGAGGAAACGGATCTGGCCGTCGCTCATCTGCATCGCCTTCTCGAACACGCGCCGCCACGAGGTCGGGCTGATGAAAGGCAGCAGGCCTTCGGCTACGAGCATCAGCGCACAGGCGCTGAGAGCGATGTCCCAGAAGCCGATCTCCGCCAACGGCTACTTCCTGGCCGGTGCGGCGGCAGGTGCCGGCGAGCTGCCACGCATCGCCTTGAAGAACTCGCTGCTGGCGGGGTCAACCACCAACAGGTCGCTCTTGCCGCGAAAGCTCGACCGGTACGCCTCGAGGCTGCGGTAGAACTGGGCGAACTGCGGATCGCGGCCGAACGATTCCGCGAAGATCGCCGAGGCTTTCGCGTCGCCCTCGCCCTTGACCTTCTGCGCATCGCGGTACGCCTCGGCGACGATGACTTCACGCTGCCGGTCGGCATCGGCGCGGATCTTTTCGCCTTCGGCACCGCCCGTGGCACGCAACTGGTTGGCGACTTGCTTGCGCTCCGAGGTCATCCGGCTGTAGATCGACTCGGTGATGTTGGCGACGAAATCGACGCGCTTGATGCGCACGTCGAGGATCTCGATGCCGAACGACTTGGCATCGTCCGTCAGCCGCGCACGCACGTCTTGCATGACCTTGTCGCGCGCGGTCGACAGCACTTCGCCCACCGTCCGCTTGGTCACTTCTTCATTGAAGGCGGCGTGCACGATGGGCGACAGCCGCGCCTCGAGGTTGTGGATGTCGACGCCGTTGTTGCGGATGAACTGGCGCGGGTCGGTGACCCGCCACTTGACCAGCCAGTCGATCACCAGGCTCTTCTTCTCAGCGGTAAAGATCGGCCGCGTTTCCGGGCTGTCGAGCGTCTGGATGCGCCGGTCGAGAAAGCCGACGTTCTGGAACGGCGGCGGCAGCTTCATCTTGAGGCCCGGCTCCTGAATCACTTCCTTGATCTGGCCGAACTCGTAGATCACCGCGACCTGGCGCTGATCGACGATGAACAGGGTCGACGAGGCAACCAGCAGCACGAGCAACAGGCCACCGATGATGAAACCGAGACGATTCATGAAGAGGCTTCGATGAGAATTTCAGCGGCCTTCGCGGTCGCGACCGCGCTGGCCGTCACGCGAGCGGACGTCGACCGTTCCCGAGGTGGGCGATGTCGCATCGACTGCCGCCGGCGCCGCGACCGGTGGACCGGCCGGCGCCGAGCCGGCGGCCGACTGCTGCAGCAGCTTGTCGAGCGGCAGGTTGAGCAGACTCGCGTTGTTGCGGGCGTCGATCATCACCTTGCTGACGTTGCTGTAGACCTCGCGCATGGTGTCGATGTAGAGACGGTCGCGCGTCACTTGCGGCGCCTTCTGGTATTCGGCGAGCTGGCTCGCGAAGCGTTCCGAATCGCCTTGCGCCTGGGCCACGACGCGCGACTTGTAGCCTTCGGCCTCTTGGCGCAATCGCGCTCCCGTTCCCTGCGCCTTCGGGATCTCGGCGCTGGCGTAGGCCAGGCCTTCCTTCTTCAAGCGGTCGCCGTCCTGGCCGGCCTTCAGCGTGTCTTCGAACGCGGCCTGCACCTGCTCCGGCGGCTGCACGCTCTGCACGTTGACGTTGACGATGACGATGCCGGTCTTCAGGCGATCGAGCTGGCCCTGAATCGAGCGCACCAGCTCGGAGGCGATGGCGTCGCGCTGCTCATAGAGCACCGAATCGATCTTGCTCTTGCCGACGATCTCGCGCACCGCCGACTCGGCCGCCAGCGTCACCGCTTCCTCAGGCTCGCGGTTCTCGAACAGGAAGGCACGCGCATCCTTCAGCCGATATTGCACGGTGAAGCGGATGTCGACGATGTTCTCGTCCTGCGTCAGCATCGACGAGTCCTTGAGACCGGTCGCCTGCGTCACCGCATTGCGACCGACTTCCTTCGAGCGCAGCTGCGTCACGCTCACTGTCTCGTGCGCCTGGAACGGATAAGGAAAGCGCCATTGGAAGCCGGCGTCGACCGTATGGCTGTAGCGGCCGAACGAAGTGACGACGGCTTGCTGTCCTTCCTGAACGATGAAGACACCGCTGCCGAGCCAGATCAGGAGCACGACGCCGCCGATCAACGCCGCGCCAACGCCAGCGCTGCGCATGTTCGGCTGGAAGTTCGGCCCGCCGTTCGGATCGCCGCCGCCGTTGCCGCGGCGCGGACCGCCGCCCTTGCCGCCGAACAGTCCGCTCAGCTTGCGATTGAAGTCGCGCCACAGTTCATCGAGGTCGGGCGGGCCGTCGCGACCGCCGCCACCGTTCTGCGCCAGCAGCGGGTCCGTCAAGCGATCGCGCCGCAAACGGGCGACCAGGCGCGCACGCGTTCCCGCCAGCAGAGCCCGCGCGGACGCAGCCAGTGCGGCCCAAGGGCGCGAAGGCGTGGATTCAGCAGCAGAGGAAGGAGGCAGGGTCATACGAAGATGGATCTGGAGCAGTCGCCGGGGCCGGTTGTCTCAGGCGAGCGAATGATAGGTGCCGCCGTGAAGGCCCCGGCCTTCGCACTCGCCGTCCGGCTCCGATCCTTCGGCAACGCCGCTGTCAACTGAGGCCTCGGCGTCCTGATTCAAGGCCGGAGAATCGTCGGGTACGCGAACCACCCTCTCTGCAATGCACCGCCGCAAGGCATCGAGGCCTTCGCCACTGACCGCGCTGACGAAGATGCGCTGCACGCGACGCCCGCCGGCCAGCTCGATGCTGTCGGTCAACGCACGCGGCCGCTCAGTCTCGTCGAGGCGGTCGATCTTGTTGAAGACGACGACCTGGTTGACGTCGCCAGCACCGATCTCGCCGAGCACGCGTTCGACTTCCTTCATCTGCTCGGACAGCTCCGGGCTCGCCGCGTCGACGACGTGCAAAAGCAGGTTGGCGTCGGCCGCTTCCTGCAAGGTCGCCTGGAACGCATCGATCAAGGTGTGCGGCAGGTCGCGGATGAAGCCGACCGTGTCGGAAAGCGCCACGCCCCGCTCGATGTCGGCAAGATGGAGCTGGCGGGTCGTCGTGTCGAGCGTGGCGAACAACTGGTCTGCCGCGTAGGCGTCGGCGTTGACCAGCGAGTTGAACAGCGTCGACTTGCCGGCGTTCGTGTAGCCGACCAGCGACACGCGAAAAGTCTGATTGCGCTCGCGCGCCCGGCGCTGCGTGCTGCGTTGGCGCTTGACCTTGTCGAGCTGCTTCTTGATCGCCTTGATGCGCTCGCCGATCATGCGCCGGTCGAGCTCGATCTGGGCTTCGCCGGGGCCGCCGCGATTGCCGATGCCGCCGCGCTGGCGCTCGAGGTGGCTCCAGCGCCGCACCAGCCGGGTCGAGAGATATTGCAGGCGGGCCAGCTCGACCTGGAGCTTGCCTTCGTGGCTGCGCGCCCGCTCGCCGAAGATCTCGAGGATCAGCATGGTCCGATCGGCGACGGCCACGCCCAGGTGCTTTTCGAGGTTGCGCTGCTGCGCCGGCGAAAGCGCCTGGTCGAATACGACGACTTCGGCCTGATGCAGCTGCACCATTTCCTTCAGCTCGTCGGCCTTGCCGGAGCCGACGAAGAAGGCCGCGTCGGGCGCCTTGCGTCGTGCCACCACGCGAGCGACCGCGACATCGCCCGCCGATTCGGCGAGCAGCGCAAGCTCGTCGAGCGAGGCGTCGAAGTGAACGCCTTTGACGCCGAAGTCGACGCCGACCAGGATCGCCCGCGCGGGCGCCCCGCGCGGCCCTTCGTTCGCCGTGAGGGCGACGCTCAAGAGCCGATCCGCCTGCGCCGCGATTGCCGCGTCGTCAAGGTTGCTCGGGGAGGTCCGGCGCGGTCTGGAAGTTGACCGCGCGGCCCGGCACGACGGTTGAGATCGCGTGCTTGTAGACCATC
>JAYSMB010000337.1:0-7806 GCA_043725065.1 Burkholderiales bacterium | reverse complement strand
GGGGCGCCCAGCGCTTCGGAAAACAACCGCTGCTTGCGCTGCGCCAGCAGCTGGCGGGCCACCGCGTCGTCGACCGTCACGACCTGGATCAGCGCCGCGTCGGGCCCACGCTGCCCGGCCGCGCGTTCGACGGCCGAGGTGCTTGGGCCGACGTTGGAGACCGTCGTGCAGCCGGCGAGGGCGGCGGCCAGCGCCAGGCCGGCGAGGCGGGTTCGTTGCAGGTGGTCGGTCAAGCTCAGTGTCTCCCGTAGGTGTCCTCGAAGCGGACGATGTCGTCTTCTCCGAGATATGAGCCCGACTGCACTTCGATGATCTCGAGCGGTACCTTGCCGAAGTTGGCGAGCCGGTGCTTCTGGCCGAGCGGAATGTAGGTGCTCTGGTTCTCGCTGAGCAAGGTTACCTTGTCGCCGTTGGTCACTTCGGCGGTGCCCGAGACGACGATCCAATGCTCGGCCCGGTGGCGATGCATCTGCATGCTCAGGCTCGCGCCCGGCTTGACCATGATGCGCTTGACCTGGAAGCGGCCGCCGTTGTCGATGCTGTCGTACCAGCCCCAGGGCCGGTGCACCTTGCGGTGCAGTGCATGCTCGCCGCGCTTGCTCTTGCCGAGCGCGGCGACGATCTTCTTCACGTCCTGGCTGCGGCTGCGGTGCGCCACGAGCACGGCGTCGGCGGTTTCGACGACGATCACGTCGTCGAGCCCGACCACCGCGACCAGCCGGGCCGCCGCATGGACATGCGTGTTGCGGGCTTCGTGCAGCAGCACGTCGCCGACCGTCGAGTTGCCCTCGGCATCCTTCTTCGCCACCTGCCAGACGGCGTCCCAGGCGCCGAGGTCGTTCCAGCCGGCGTCGAGCGACACCATGCGCAGGTCGATGTCGCTGCCCGGGCAGTGCTCCATCACCGCGTAGTCGACCGATTCGGCCGGCACTTCGGTAAAGGCCGCCTTGTCGGGGCGGACGAACTGCGCGTCGGTGCTCCGGCCGTCCCACGCCTTTTGCACGGCGGCGAGGATGTCGGGGCGAAAGCGCGCCAGCGCCTTCAGCCAGGCCGAGGCGCGCAGCACGAAGATGCCGCTGTTCCAGTAGTAGCCGCCGGTGGCGAGATAGCGCTTCGCGGTTTCGGCGTCGGGCTTTTCGACGAACTGGCGCACCCGGGCGGCGCCTGACTCTGTGGCATCGGCGAGCACGTAGCCGTAGCCGGTTTCCGGTCGGTCCGGGGTGATGCCGAGGATGCAGATCGCGCCCTCGGCGGCGACCTGAACCGCGGCCGCAACGGCGCTGCGAAAGGCGAGCGGATCGGTGACGGTCTGGTCCGCCGGTATGACGACGAGCACCGCGTCGCGCTCGCCTTCGGCCGCTTGCAGGGCGGCCAGGGTCAGCGCCGGCGCGGTATTGCGGCCGACCGGCTCGAGCAGGAGCGCCGCCGATGAAGGCAGGCCGAGCTCGCGCAATTGTTCGAGGATCAGGAAGCGATGCTCGTCGTTGCCGACGACCGTGGGCGGTGCGACTTCGATGCCCGCGCCCTCGATGCCCGAGAGACGCTGGATCGCGGCCTGGAAGAGGGTGTCGGTGCCGCCCAGTGCGAGAAACTGCTTGGGGAAGCCGGCCCGGGAGAGCGGCCACAGGCGTGTGCCTCCGCCGCCGGCCATGACCACCGGTTGAACAAGGGTTGGATTCATCGTGTCGGGGGCTGAAACGGCCAGAACCTCGACCACCCTCGGGGAAGTGTAGCCCGGCGATTGCGTGGCCTCGAACAGACAGGCGGCGAGAGCGGCATCCCTAAACTCCACCCATGCTCTTGTTCCTTCTGACCTTCGGCGTGTCGGCGCTGAGCACCTTGTTGCTCGTGCGCTCCAGCAATTCGCACGCCCGCTTCTCCGCGGACGCCGATTTCGGCGGCCCGCAGAAGTTTCATGTCCGTGCCGTGCCGCGCGTCGGCGGCATCGGCATCGCCATCGGCCTGGTCGCCGGCGTGATCGCGCTGGCCGAGGTGCGCGACGCGGACGAGCAGCGCTTTGCCACGCTGTTGCTGCTCTGCGGCATCCCGGCCTTCGGCAGCGGATTGTTCGAAGACATATCGAAGCGCCTGCAACCGCGCTATCGGCTGGTGGCGACCGCCTTGTCGGCCCTGCTTGCGGTCTTTGCCGTCGGCGGTTCGCTGGCGCGCACCGACCTGTGGGGCTTCGACTGGATCGCCTCGTTCGCCTTCGGCGCCGCCTGCCTGGCGGTATTCACCGCCGCCGGCATCGCCAACGCCATCAACATCATCGACGGCTTCAACGGCCTGGCCTCGATGTGCGTGGTCATGATCCTGGTCGCCATCAGCTACGTCGCCAACCAGGTCGGCGACGAGACGGTGGCGACGTTGGGCCTGATGGGCGCGGGTGCGGTGCTCGGGTTTTTCTTCTGGAACTTTCCGGGCGGGCTGATCTTTCTCGGCGACGGCGGTGCCTACTTCCTGGGCTTCTACATTGCCGAGCTCGGCATCCTGCTGGTGGCGCGTAACCCGACGGTCTCGCCGCTCTGCCCGCTGCTGATGTGCATCTATCCGGTCTTCGAGACGCTGTTCTCGATGTACCGGCGCAAGATCCTGCGCGGCGGCGCGATGGCCCGCGCCGACGGCGTGCATCTGCACAGCCTCATCTATCGCCGCATCCTGCGCTGGGCGGTGGGCAGCCGCGACGCCAAGATGCTGACGCGGCGCAACTCGATGACCGCGCCCTACCTCTGGATGGTGTGCGGCCTCGGCATCGCGCCGAGCCTGCTCTGGTGGGACGACGCGCGCGTGCTCGGCGGCTTCATCTTTCTCTTCGGCGTCAGCTACATCGGCCTGTACGCCTCGATCCTGCGCTTCAAGATCCCGCGCTGGTTGGTTCGCGGCAAGCGCTAGGGAGCCGGGACGGAACGAATCACTGCGCTTTCGCAGCAAGACGCAACATGGCAAGTCGATCGAATCGCTCGAAGTCCCTGTCGAAAGTGACGAGGCGAACCCCTGCCAATCGCGCCATTGCGGCGAAATAGGCGTCAGTGAACAAGCGCGGTGGGAGTTTGGGCGTGATAAGTTCCTCGAGCTCGGCGTCGAGGCCCTCGGGCTCACCGAGCATCGCAACGCCGGGCACGGCCGCGAAGCCGCGATACAGCGCCCAGGCCCTGGAGAGCGTGAGAGGCTTGTAGGCCATGAGCCTCGGATGAATCAGCAGACGCACAAGACTCATGGCGCTCAGGCGACAGAAGAACCGGGCGGTACCAGCTTCGCGAGCCCAGTACGACGCAGCCATCGTGTGATGAGGGTGCTCCTCGATGGCGAGGGCCAACCACACGTTGACGTCGAGCAGGTCACCACCGCCGGCGCCGGGCGTTGCGACTCTTGAACCACGCTCAGTCATCGAGCACTTCGAACAGGGCCGCGTTGCTGGGGTGCTTCAGGTTCAACGGTCGACCCAGGCGGACCGAGGGCAGGGCCGCCGGAGTCGCAGAGTCGTCGCGTGCCGGCTCGGCGGGAGCTCGCAAGCCGCGCTCGACCACGCTGCGCATCAACGCTTTGAGGGTGGTCCCTTCGAGGGCTGCCTTTGCTTTCAACTGACGCAGCAAGGCGTCGGGCAGATCGAGTGTCGTACGCATCAAGATAGTTTATCGCTTTGATGCAAACGCATCAACCGAGAACCTCGTCTCGCCGAGGCGCTGACCGCGGTCAGAAGACGCGATCCCGGAGCACCTGTTGCAGGTACAGGCCGTAGCCGTTCTTCAGCATCGGCTTGGCCAGGGCCTCCAGTTCGGTGGCGCTGATCCAGCCGGCCCGATAGGCGACCTCTTCCGGGCACGCCACCTTCAGGCCCTGGCGTTTCTCGAGCGTGGCGATGAATTGGCCGGCCTCCATCAGACTGTCGTGCGTGCCGGTGTCGAGCCAGGCATAGCCGCGGCCCATGACCTCGACGCTCAGGTCGCCGCGCTCGAGGTAGTGGGCGTTGACGGCCGTGATCTCGAGCTCGCCGCGTGCCGAGGGCTCGATGCCGGCGGCGATGTCGCAGACGTCGGCGTCGTAGAAGTAGAGGCCGGTGACGGCGTAGTTGCTCTTCGGCACGGCCGGCTTTTCCTCGATGCTCAGAGCGCGCCGCTGCTCGTCGAAGGCGACCACGCCGTAGCGCTCGGGGTGCTGCACGTGGTACGCGAAGATCGACGCGCCGGCCGTACGCGCCGCCGCCGTCGCCAGCATGCGATGCAGGTCGTGGCCGTAGAAGATGTTGTCGCCGAGCACGAGCGCGCTGGGTTGCCCGGCGACGAAATCGCGGCCGAGGATGAAGGCCTGGGCCAGGCCGTCCGGGCTCGGCTGCACGCAGTAGCTGATGGCGATGCCCCATTGCGAGCCGTCGCCGAGCAAGGCCGCGAAGCGCGGCGTGTCCTGCGGCGTGCTGATGACGAGGATGTCGCGGATGCCCGTGAGCATGAGGGTGCTGAGCGGGTAGTACACCATCGGCTTGTCGTACACCGGCAGCAATTGCTTGCTGATCGCAAGCGTCGCCGGGTGCAGGCGGGTGCCCGAGCCTCCGGCCAGGATGATTCCCTTGCGGGTCGAAGCGGCGTTCATGGGGTGTCGTCTCGCTCAGGTTGGCATGGTTCGGGGCGAGCCAGGACTTCGTTCAGCATCCGTTCGACGCCGCTCTGCCAGGCCGGCAGGGCGAGGCCGAAGCGTTCGCGCAGCAGGCGCGTGTCGAGCCGCGAGTTCTTCGGTCGGGGTGCGGCCTGCGCATACGCCTCGCTTGCGATCGGCAGGATGGCTTCGGGGCGAACGCGGATGCTGTCGTCGCTGCGCCGGGCGAACTCGATCACGTGCCGCGCATAGCCGTGCCAGCTGGTCTCACCGGCGGCCGTGGCGTGGTAGGTGCCGGCCAGCTCGGGCCGCGCCGCCGCCATGATGGCGACCTGCGCGGTCAGGTCGGCCAGCAACTCGGCGCCGGTCGGCGCGCCGACCTGGTCGTCGATCACCGAAAGCGAGTCGCGGCTGCGCGCAAGGCGCAGCATCGTCTTCGCGAAGTTCTCGCCGCGCGCGCCGTAGACCCAACTCGTGCGCAGGATGAGGTGGCGGCAGCCGCTGGCACGGATCAACTCTTCGCCGGCGAGCTTGCTGCGCCCGTAGACGCTGAGTGGGGCGGGCGTGGCCTGCTCGGTCCAGGGCGTGCTGCCGCTGCCGTCGAAGACGTAGTCGGTGCTGTAGTGAACGAGCCAGGCGCCGCTCGCGGCCGCCTCGCGCGCCAGTGCACCCACGGCCGCGGCGTTGATGGCGAAGGCCAACGCGGGCTCGGCCTCGGCCTGGTCGACGGCGGTGTGGGCGGCGGCATTGACGATCAGCGCCGGCGCCACCGACCGGACCAGCGCCGCCAGTGCCTCGGGGTCGAGGAAGTCGGCACGCCGAGGCGGCGTGCTCTCGGCGTCGACGGCGATGACGTTGCCGAGCACAGCGAGCGAGCGCTGCAACTCCCAGCCGACCTGGCCGTTCTTTCCGAGCAGGAGGATCTTCACGCGCCGCGCTGGTCGTAGTTCGCCGAGACCCACTGGCGGTAGGCGCCGGTCTGCACCCGAGCCAACCAGTCGGCGCTGTCCAGGTACCAGCGCACCGTCTTGCGCAGGCCGGACTCGAAGGTCTCGGCCGGCCGCCAGCCGAGATCGCGCTCGATCTTGCGCGCGTCGATCGCGTAGCGCCGGTCGTGGCCGGGGCGATCGGGCACATGCGTGATCAGGTGGGCGTAGGAGCCGTCGGGATGCGGCTGCATCTCGTCGAGCAGGGCGCAGACGGTGCCCACGATCTCGAGGTTGGGCTTCTCGTTCCAGCCGCCGACGTTGTAGGTCGCGCCGATCTGGCCGCGCGCCAGCACCAAGCGCACTGCCGCGCAGTGGTCCTTGACGTAGAGCCAGTCGCGCACCTGCAGGCCGTCGCCGTAGACCGGCAGGGGCTTCCGGGCGAGGGCGTTGACGATCATCAGCGGCACCAGCTTTTCGGGGAAGTGGAAGGGTCCGTAGTTGTTGCTGCAGTTGGTCGTCACGACTGGCAGACCGTAGGTGTGGTGCCAGGCGCGCACGAGGTGATCGCTCGCCGCCTTGCTCGCCGAATAGGGGCTGTTCGGCTCGTAGGTGTCGGTCTCGCAGAACGGGGCGTCGTCGCGGGCCAGCGTGCCGTAGACCTCGTCGGTCGAGACATGGAGGAAGCGGAAGGCCTGCCGCTCAGCATCCGGCAGGTTCGACCAGTGGCTGCGCGCCGCCTCGAGCAGGGTGAAGGTGCCCTCGACGTTGGTGCGAATGAACTCGGCCGGGCCGTGGATGCTCCGGTCGACGTGGCTTTCGGCCGCGAAATGGACGACGGCGCGCGGCGCGTGCGTGGCGAACAGGCTGTCGAGAAGCGGCCGGTCGCAAACGTCGCCGCGAACGAAGACGTAGCGATCGTCGCCGGCCAGCGAGGCCAGGTTCTCGGTGTTGCCGGCGTAGGTCAGCGCGTCGATGTTGAGCACCGGCTCGTCGCTTTCGGCGAGCCAGTCGAGGATGAAATTGGAGCCGATGAAGCCGGCGCCACCGGTGACGAGGATCACGGCGATGGAAGTTGGAGGCGGAAAGGTCGAGTTTATCCACGCGGGTCGTCGGGCCGACCGGGCTCGGGTGTCGCGGCGGCGTTGGCAATCCGCGGTCGCCCTGGAGCGCCGGTCTTGCCCCCTGCAATGCGCCGAACGGGCAAGGACGCGATAATCGGGGGATGACTGAACCTACCAGCGCTCTGGACGCGCTTCCCGGCGAACCGGGATCCGAAATCGCGGCAAGTGCCGCCATGGGCGTCGCGCCCTCCCTCGCTTTCTCCTCGGTAGGCCTGTCGCCGCTCCTGCAGCGCGCCGTCGCCGACCAGGGCTACACGACGATGACGCCGATCCAGGCCAAGGCGATCCCGCTCGTGCTGGCCGGCCGCGACATCATGGGCGCGGCCCAGACCGGCACCGGCAAGACCGCGGCCTTCTCGCTGCCGCTGCTGCACAAGATGCTGCCGCACGAAAGCGCGAGCATGTCGCCGGCGCGCCACCCGGTGCGCGCCCTCGTCATCGCGCCGACGCGCGAGCTGGCCGACCAGGTCGCCGACAACATCAAGAGCTACGCAGCGCACTCGAAGCTGCGCGTCGCGGTCGTCTTCGGTGGCATCGACATGAAGCCGCAGACGCTCGAGCTGAAGAGAGGCGTCGAGGTGCTGGTCGCCACGCCGGGCCGCCTGCTCGATCACATCGAGGCCAAGAACTGCGTGCTCAACCAGGTCGAGTACGTGGTGCTCGACGAAGCCGACCGCATGCTCGACATCGGCTTTTTGCCCGACCTGCAGCGCATCCTTTCCTATCTGCCCAAGCAGCGCCAGACCTTGCTCTTCTCTGCGACCTTCTCGCCCGAGATCCGCCGCCTGGCCGAGAGCTATCTGCAGGACCCGCTGATGGTCGAAGTGGCGCGGCCGAACGCCACCGCGACCAACGTCGAGCAGCATTTCTACAGCGTCTCGACCGAGGACAAGCGGCGTGCGGTGCTGAAGCTCCTGAAGGAGCGCTCGATCACGCAGGCGCTCGTCTTCGTCAACTCCAAGCTCGGCTGCGCGCGGCTGGCCCGCTCGTTCGAGCGCGATGGCCTGCGCACCAACGCGCTGCACGGCGACAAGTCGCAGGACGAGCGGCTGAAGGCGCTCGAGGCCTTCAAGGCCGGCGAGGTCGACGTGCTGGTCGCCACCGACGTCGCGGCGCGTGGCCTCGACATCGTCGACCTGCCCGCGGTCTTCAACTTCGACGTGCCG
>JAYSMB010000336.1:0-2480 GCA_043725065.1 Burkholderiales bacterium | reverse complement strand
GTGCCAGTCCATCGCTTCGCGCTCGAACAGGGCGAACGGCGCGCTTACGACGAGGGCCGCGAGCATTTGCACCGCACTCGCGCTGCGCACGTCGCAGGGCGCGACGTAGCGCTTCTGGTATAGCGTGCCGACGGTGATGCCAAGCAGCGCGACAAGCGCCAGCGCCAAATTGGCCGGCGTCACTTCACCGGTGCCCAGCTTCGGCCAGACGACGAACGCCAGTCCAGAAAAGCCGAGCAGCAGGCCGAGCCATTCGCGCATCGTGACCTTCGGAGCCTTCCCTGATTCGGCCTCGCGCGGCATGGTTGCGGTCACCCACAAAGCCGTCAACACCGGTTGCAGTCCGACCAGCAAGGCGACGGTACCGGCACCGATCCCGGCCTTCACCGCCGACCAGACGCCGCCGAGGTAGCTCGCTTGCATCAACACGCCGGTAACGGCGAGATGGCCCCACTGAGCGCGGCCGACCGGCCAGGCGGCGCGGACGATCGCGATCCAGGCGAAGAAACAAATCGCAGAGAGCGCGAAGCGGACCGTGAGAAACGAGAACGGCGGCGAATGCGGCATCGCCAGCCGGGCGACGACGAATCCGGTGCTCCAGATCAGGACGAAGACCCAGGGCATCGCCCTGACTCTCAGCACGGCGCGCGGCGCCCGCCGAGCCGCCCCAAGGGCGCCGCCGCCCCCTTGGCGGGCAGCGAACGAAGTGAGCGTGGGGATCCCACTTCCTAGCGGACGCGAGCGCGAATTTCAGGCAACGCTTTTTGAAGGTAGTAGACCATCGACCAGATGGTCAGCACCGCGGAGATCCAGATCAGGCCCGTGCCCCACCACTGCGTGTCGATCAGGCCGAACAGCACGCCGTGATAGAGCAGAAACGGGATCGCCACCAACTGCACGACCGTCTTCAATTTGCCCAGCATGTGCACGGCGACGCTGCGCGACGCGCCGATCTGCGCCATCCATTCGCGCAGCGCCGAGATCGCGATCTCGCGACCGACGATGACGAGCGCGACAAAGGCGTCGAGCCTGCCGAGCTTGACGAGCACCAGCAAGGCGGCGGTGACCAGGAACTTGTCGGCGACCGGGTCGAGGAAGGCGCCGAACGAGGACGTCATGTTCAGCTTGCGCGCCAAGTAGCCGTCGGCCCAGTCGGTCAGCGCGAACAGGATGAACAGCGCGGTACCGACGACGTTCTGCGTCTCGGGCGCAAGCGTCGTGTAGAACACCCCGACCACCAACGGAATCGCGACGATGCGCGCCCAGGTCAACAGTGTCGGCAGATTGAAGAACATCGCGGGATTGTGACTCGCCCGCGCAGCGCGCGTTCTCAGTTGTCGAGTGTCCTCGGCTTGAACTTGTGCTGCTCGTTGAACAGGAAGGTCTCGACGAACTTCCATGGCTTCGGCAGCTTCGACACGTTGCCGAAGGGCGCGGCGCGGCGGACCGCGTCGGCGGCGGTCTGCAAGGTTTCTTTCGCCTGGCGGGGCGGGCGAAGCACCTCGATCTTGCGGATGCTGCCGTCGCCATTCAGCTCGATCTCGAGCACCGGAATCGCGAGCAGCTGGTCGGGCACCTTGCCGACGTAGGTGATGTCGGGATTGGCCGCCACCATTCGCTCGGCCGCCTGCCGCCGCACCTCCGCCCACGAACGGACAGCGCGCGGTACAGCCAACTGCGACTTCCCCTGGGCGACCGAGGGCGAGGGCGTGACGGTCTCGAGCGGCGGTGGTTTGGGCGACGTCAGCACCGGCGGTACCCGCTCGCGCGGTTCGCCCGGGGCGCGGTCCGATGAACTGGAGCAACCCGCGATGGCCAGAGCTGCAAGGCAGGCCGGGGCGAGTACCTTGCGGTGGAAGATGGAATCAGTGAAGGGCACGATAGATTTCCTCGGCGAGTTCTCGCGATATGCCTTCTACGGTGGCAAGGTCCTCGACGCTGGCGTGGCCGACGCCACGCGCGCCACCGAAGCGCTGCAGGAGTTTGGCGCGTTTCTTCGGCCCGACGCCGTCGATCTCCTCGAGCCGGCTCGCTCCGGTGCGAACACTTGCACGGCGGGCCCGCATTCCGGTGATGGCAAAGCGGTGTGCTTCGTCGCGGATCTGCGCCACCAGCATCAGAGCCGCCGACTCGCGGCCGAGCCCGATCTTGGGCCGCCCATCGGCGAAGACGAGTTCTTCGAGCCCGACCTTGCGGCCTTCGCCCTTCTCGACACCGACGATGCGAGACCGCTCGATGCCGAGTTCCTCGAACACCTCCCGGGCCACGCCCACCTGGCCCTTGCCGCCGTCGACGAGCACGATGTCCGGCAGCCGCGCCAGGCCCTGGCTCGCCGCCTCGACCAGCTTGGAATAGCGGCGCGTCAGCACCTGGCGCATGGCGGCGTAGTCGTCGCCCGGCGTGATGCCGGCGATGTTGTAGCGGCGGTATTGCGCGCTTTGCATCTTGTGCGCTTCGAACACCACGCAGGAAGCTTGGGT
>JAYSMB010000335.1:0-9977 GCA_043725065.1 Burkholderiales bacterium | reverse complement strand
GTTGAAGAACTCCTCCTGCGTGCGCTCCTTGCCGGCGAAGAACTGCACGTCGTCGATCAGCAGCAGGTCGAGCGAGTGGTACTTGGCCTTCAACTCGTCGAAAGTCTTGCGCTGGTAGTTCTTTACCACGTCGGTGATGAATTGCTCGGCGTGCAGGTAGAGGATGCGCGCGTCGGGCCGGTCGGCAAGCAACGCATTGCCCACGGCGTGAATCAGGTGTGTTTTGCCCAGGCCGACGCCGCCGTAGATGAAGAGCGGGTTGTACATCTGTCCAGGCGCGCCCGCGACGTGCAGCGCCGCGGTGCGCGCCATCTGATTGGCGCGACCGGGAACCAGGGTGTCGAAGCTCAGTGCCGGGTTGAGACGGCTGCGCGAGGGCAGCGTTGCCGCGGCCGACGGGTGACCGTTGCGGTGTGTCGGTGCGGTAGGCTCGTCGCGCCGGGCTTGAGGCGTAGGGGCCGGCGGTTTGACTGCGCCTTCGCGCGCTGCGAGCGTGATGTCGAGGCGGACCGGCTTGCCGGCGATCTCGGTGAGCGCGTTTTCGATGCGCCCGGCGTACTGGGTGCGAATCCAGTCGAGCTTGAAGCGGTTGGGAACGCGGATCGTCACCGTTGCGCCGGCGTCACCGAGGTCGGCCACCTCGGCGTCGGGCAAAGGCCGGATCCAGGTGTTGAATTGCTGGTCGGGCAACTCTGCGGCGAGGCGCTCGCAGCCGCGTTGCCACAGGTCGGCTCGCATATGTGGAGAAGTACCCTGGGAAAGCCTCAGATTGTAGCCGGGCACGGCCGCGCGGAAGACACTTATCCACAGTGAAAACACGCAGTGCGGCCGGTCCGGCTCGCGCGGCCGCCTCACTCCGGGCACCGTTGACGTGGCGGTATGTTCTTGATGTAATCACGGGTTCGCCTCGGAGCGCCCGCTCCCGGCCCTGGAAACCATCATGAAACGTACTTACCAAGCCTCCAAGACCCGTCGCGCGCGTACTCACGGCTTTCTCGTCCGCATGAAGTCGCGGGGCGGCCGCGCCGTCATCAACGCCCGGCGCGCCAAGGGGCGCAAGCGTCTGGCCGTCTGAGTCGCCGCGGCAAGCGGTGGCATGCCTCGGCGCCAGCCAGTGGTCGAGGTGATGGCGCGTCTCGTAGAGTCTGCCGATTTCGAGCGAGTCCTCGGCTCCCGTAGCCGCGCCAGCACGGCGCATTTCGCCGTTCACCACCTGCCTGTTTCACCGGGTGCCGGCGACGGGCCTCGGGGTGAGTCCTTGCCCGGCGAGTTATCAACAATTCGAAGTCAAAGCGGTGAAGGACTTGTGGACAACTCTTCACTCGAGCCGCTTCGACGGCTCGGCGCCGTGGTCCCCAAGCGGCATGCAAAGCGCGCGGTGACTCGCTCTTTGCTCAAGCGCCAGATCTATGCGGCGGGCGGGCGGCACGCCGCTTCGCTCGGCCACGGCCTGTGGATTGTTCGCCTTCGCGCACCCTTTGATCGCACCCGATTCAAGAGTGCTGCCTCGACAGCGCTGACTCTTGTCGCTCGCGCCGAACTGGAAGCGCTTTTCCTGGCGGCCGCCGTCATGCGGCCAAGCGCACCATGAGCGAGCCAGTCGACAAGCTTTCGGCGGGACGGTACCGGACGCTGCCTCGGCGCGTCTTGATCGTCCTGGTCCGCGGCTATCGGCTGCTGCTCAGCCCCTGGCTGGGCAACGCCTGCCGTTTCGAGCCCACCTGTTCGGTCTACGCCATCGGCGCACTCGAGCGCCACGGTGCGGCGGCGGGCACGGCACTGGCAATCTGCCGCATCGCCCGTTGCCATCCCTGGTGCGCCGGCGGTCATGATCCCGTCCCGGCGCGGCCGCCGCAACCGTTTCGAGCCCTGCTCGAACGTTCGCGAGCGCGCTCCTCCTCTTCTTCTTCCGGCGCTTCCGACGCCGCTTCCTCATGACTGATATCCGTCGCACCATTCTCTGGGTGGTGTTCTCCGCCTCGCTGTTCCTGATCTGGGACGCCTGGAACAAGCACAGCGGCCAGCCTTCGTTCTTCAGCCCCACACCTCGGCCGGCGGCCGCTGGCCACGCGCCAGCGCCGGGTAGTGCCCCGAGCCTGGTGCCTGACACCGGCTCGGTCGCCACCGCAACGCCGACGAGTGCGACGCCCGCCGTGCCCGCGGCATCGGCGGTCATGCCGACGACGACCGAAAAGGTGACCGTGACGACCGACCTCGTCAAGGCGACGCTCGATGGCCACGGCGGCGAAATCGATCGCATGGAGTTCCTCAAGCAGGCCGACCCGTTCGACCGCAAGCGCAACGAAGTCCTGTTCGACGAGACGCCGGAGCGGCTGTACGTGGCACAGACCGGATTGGTGCCCGCCGCGGGCGGCAGCGGACTGCCGAACCATCACACGCCGATGCAACTGGCGCCAGGCCCACGGACGCTGGCGCCCGACGCCGACTCGCTCGATGTCAAGTTCGAGTCGCCGTCGGTCGGCGGCGTCAAGCTTGTCAAGACCTACACCTTCCACCGCGGCACGTATGTGATCGACGTCAAGCACGAGGTCGTCAACGACTCGGCAGTGGCTGTCGATCCGCGACTGTATTTCCAGCTGGTTCGCGATGGCAACGCACCGCCCGGTGGCTCGAGCTTCTATTCGACCTTTACCGGACCGGCCATCTACACCGACAGCGGCAAGTTCAAGAAACTCGACTTCAAGACGATCGAAAAGCATGAGGCCGGCGACAAACCCGAGCACGAGATCAATTCCGACAACGGCTGGATCGCGATGGTCCAGCACTACTTCGCTTCGGCGTGGCTGATCGATCCGCCCGCCGGCGGCACCAGGCAGACCCGCGAGTACTTCACGGCCAAGGCCGACGTCGACAATCCCGCCACCGGCGCCAAGGCCCACGTCTACTCGATCGGCATGCTGGTGCCGCTTGGCTCGATCGCGCCGGGGCGGACCAAGACCTTCGTGGCCAAGCTGTTCGCTGGGCCGCAGGAAGAAGACAGGCTGTCGGTGCTCGCGCCGGGCCTCGAGCTGGTCAAAGACTACGGAATCTTCAAAATCCTGGCCGAGCCCTTGTTCTGGTTGATGACGCAGCTGCACAAGGTTCTCGGCAACTGGGGCTGGTCGATCGTCGGCCTGGTCGTGTTGCTCAAGATCGCCTTCTACTGGCTCAATGCCAAGGCCTACGGCTCGATGGCCAAGATGAAAGCCATCAACCCGAGAATCATGGAGATGCGCGAGCGCCTGAAGGACAAGCCGCAGCAGATGCAGCAGGAGATGATGCGCATCTACCGCGAAGAGAAGGTCAATCCGCTCGGCGGCTGCCTGCCGATCGTCGCGCAGATGCCGTTCTTCATCTCGCTCTACTGGGTGCTGCTGTCGAGCGTCGAGATGAGGAATGCGCCGTGGATCGGCTGGATCACCGACCTCTCGGCGAAGGATCCCTATTTCATCCTGCCGCTGTTGATGACAGGCACAAGCTTGCTGCAGACCTGGCTCAACCCGACACCGCCCGACCCGATTCAGGCGCGGATGATGTGGATCATGCCGCTGATCTTTTCGGTGATGTTCTTCGTCTTCCCGGCCGGCCTGGTGCTGTACTGGCTCACGAACAACATCCTGTCGATCGCGCAGCAGTACGTGATCAACAAGCGGCTGGGCGTGACCTAGCGCCGGCTGCTGCGGGTCGACGGGACGCGCGAGTCGAGACGATGAGCGCGTTGCCTCGCCACGACGAGCCGATCGTCGCCATCGCCACGGCGAACGGGCGCGGCGCGGTCGGCATCGTCCGTGTCTCCGGTCAAGGTCTTGCGCCACTCGTGCTGGCGCTGTGTGGCCGGTCGCTCGAGCCGCGTCACGCGACGCTGGTTGCCTTCCTCGATCGCCACGGCGCGGCCATCGACCGCGGTCTGGCGATCCAATTCCCGGCGCCCTATTCGTACACCGGCGAAGACGTACTCGAGCTGCAGGCGCACGGCGGACCGGTGGTGATGCAGCTGTTGCTGGCGCGCTGCCTGGAAGCCGCAGCCGGGCCCGACGCGAGCACCGGCCGGCCGCGTCTGGCGCGGCTTCGCCTCGCCCGCCCTGGCGAGTTCACCGAGCGTGCTTTCCTGAACGACAAGCTCGACCTGGCCCAAGCCGAAGCCGTCGCCGACCTGATCGACGCCAGCACCGAAGCGGCGGCGCGCTCGGCGGCCCGCTCGCTCGACGGTGCCTTCTCGAAGGAGATCGACGCCCTCGCCGCGAAGATCGTCGAGTTGCGCCTGCTGGTCGAGGCCACGCTCGACTTTCCCGAAGAAGAGATCGAGTTCCTCGAGCGCGCCGGCGCGCGCCAGCGTCTCGCCGCCGCCGCGGCGCGGATCGAGGCCGTACTCGCTACCGCACGACAGGGCGCGCTCTTGCGCGACGGCATTCGTGTCGTCCTTGCCGGCCAGCCGAACGTCGGCAAGAGTTCGCTGCTCAACGCGTTGGCCGGGGCCGAGCTCGCCATCGTCACGGCGATCCCCGGAACGACGCGCGACAAGGTCGGCGAAACGATCCAGATCGAAGGCGTGCCGATCCACGTCGTCGACACCGCCGGCCTGCGCGAGGCCGGCGACGTGGTCGAAGAAATCGGCATCGCGCGTTCGTGGTCGGCCATCGACGAGGCCGAGGCCGTCGTCTTTCTTCGCGACCTGACACGCATCGGCGATGATGGCTACGACGCCGGCGACGCAGGCATCGCCGAGCGCCTGCGCCCGGCGTTGGCCGCCGGGCGCGTGCTCGAAGTCTTCAACAAGGCCGATGCGGCGAGCCCCGGCACGATCATGGCGCAAGCGGCCGGTGCGATCGTCATCTCCGCCGTGACCGGCGCCGGCCTCGACGCGCTGCGTCGCGAAATGCTTGCCCGTGCCGGCTGGCAGACCGCCGGCGAAGGCGTCTTTCACGCGCGCGCTCGCCACGTCGACGCATTGCAGCGCGCGCGCTCGCATCTCGATGCCGCCGATGCACATGCCCGCGCCGGCGACGCGGCGCTCGAACTCGTCGCCGAGGAACTGCGTGCCGCGCACGAAGCGCTTGGCGAAATCACGGGCGTGTTCACGGCCGACGACCTGCTTGGCGCGATCTTCAGCCGCTTTTGCATCGGCAAATGAGCGCGGCGGCCGCGCGAAGTCGTCACGAAGAGTGACGAATGGGCCGGGTGCGTGACCGAGTGGCATGGCTGCGCCGTCGCGACCATCGATAATCCGGGGGCGGAGCGCGGACCGGGGCGCGAAAAGCGGCGGCCGGGCATCGCGGAGGCAATCATGGAAATCGACGAGCTCGTCAGCGCCGTGCAGACGCTCAATGCGGAAGACTCGTACCGCGCCCGCCTCACGCCCGAGAACTGGCGCGTCATCGCGCCCTACCTTGCGCGCTACGAGATCCGCGCCGGGGATCTGCTCATCAAGCAAGGCGACGCCGATCGCTCGATGTACTTCATCTCGCAGGGCAGCATGCAGGTCTTCGTCACAGGCGGCCCGCCAGGCAGCAACAAGGTCGCGATCCTGCGCGCCGGCGCCGTGGTCGGCGAGCCGGGCCTGTTCGGCGATACGCCGCGCACCGCCAATGTCGAGGCGATGACGCCTTGCGTCGTCTGGGCGCTGCGTGGCCAACGCATGGAAGAGCTGGCGCAGCGATCTCCGGCGCTTGCCCTAGAACTGCTGCGCGCTGCCGGCGCCGTGATGGCGATCCGGTTTCGTGCAACGCTCGCCAGGCAAGCCCCGGTCACCTGACCGCAGGTCCGCCGAGCGACCTCTTCAGGGTTTCAGCAACTTTTCTTCGGCCAGCGCGAGCTGCTCGGGAAGGCCCGAGAGCACCAGCGTATCGCCTGACGCAAGCGCCAGCGCATCGTCGGGCCGAAGCACGGCCCCGGAAGCGCGACGCAACGACACGACCGTGACGCCCCCTTTGAGCAAGGCTTGCTGGCCGAGCGTGCGGCTCAGGCTGGCGCTGTCGGCAGGCAAGGTCACGCTCAGCAGGCGGGCATGCTGAAGCTCGTCGGGCGTGTCGTCGTCGGCGCCGTGGAAGTAGCCGCGCAAGAGACCGTAGCGCGCGTCGCGCTGGTCCTGTACCACGCGCAGCACGCGTCGCATCGGCACGCCCACCAGCGCCAGCGCGTGGCTCGCCAACATGAGTGAGCCCTCGATCGCTTCGGGCACGACTTCGGTCGCACCGGCAGCGCGGAGGCGCTCCATGTCACTGTCGTCGATCGTTCGCACTATCACCGGCAGCTTGGGCGCATGGGTGCGCACGAGGTGCAGGATCTTCATGGCCGACGGCGTGTCGTGATAGCTGATGACGACCGCGCTGGCCCGCGCAATCCCGGCGGCGACCAGGCTTTGCAGCCGCGCCGCATCGCCGAACACGACGCTTTGCCCGGCGGCGGCAGCCTGGCGCACGCGATCGGGGTCGAGATCCAGCGCGATGTAGGCGATCTTCTCGTGCTCGAGCAGGCGCGCCAGGTTCTGGCCGCTGCGGCCGAAGCCGCAGATGATGATGTGCGACTCGGTGTTGATCGAGCGCTTGGCGATCGTCGTCATCGCCACCGATTGCAGCAACCAGTCGTTGGCCGACAAGCGCATCACGATCCGGTTGCTGTAGACGAAGAAGAGCGGCGTGGCCAACATCGACAGCACCATGCTCGCGAGCACCGGCGTTTGCAGCGTCTCTGGCAGGAGGCCGCGTTCGGTCGCCAGGGCCAGCAGGACGAAGCCGAACTCGCCGGCTTGCGCGAGGTAAAGACCGGTGCGGATGGCGGTTCCCGGCGCGGCGCCGAACAGGCGCGCCAGGGCCGTGACGAGTGCGAACTTGAAGAGCACGGGGAAGATCGTCAGCGCGAGCACGAGCGGCCAGTGCTGGAGCACCGCCGGCGCGTCGAGCTTCATGCCGACGGTGATGAAGAACAGGCCGAGCAGCACGTCGTGAAACGGCCGGATGTCGGTCTCGACCTGGTGCTTGTATTCCGTCTCCGCGATCAGCATGCCGGCAACGAAAGCGCCAAGCGCGAGCGAGAGGCCGGCCAGCTCGGTCAACCAGGCCAGGCCGAGCGTGACCAGCAGCAGGTTGAGGATGAACAGCTCTTCGCTCTTCCTGCGCACGACCAGCGTCAGCCACCAGCGCATCACACGTTGCCCGCCGACCAGCAGCACCGCGAGCAGCGCGCCGGCCTTGATGAAAGCGATCGCCAGTGCGCCCAGCAGCGCCTCGGGCGATGAGCCGAGGGCCGGGATCAGCACCAGCAGCGGCACCACGGCCAGATCCTGGAACAGCAGCACGCCCATCACGCGTCGGCCGTGCTCGCTTTCGAGCTCGAGCCGGTCGGCCATGAGCTTGACGACGATCGCGGTCGAGCTCATCGCCAGCGCGCCGCCAAGTGCGACGGCGGTTTGCCAGCCGAGGCCGAGACCCCGACGGCTGGCGAGCGCGAACGCCCAGGCCAGCAGCGCGTTGCCGGCCAGCGCCGCCAGCATCGTCAGGACGACCTGGCTCGAGCCCAGGCCGAAGACGAGCTTTCTCATGCTGCGCAGCTTCGGTAGGTTGAACTCGAGGCCGATCACGAACATCAGAAAGACGATGCCGAATTCGGCCAGGTGCGCGACGCCGGCCGGATCGCCGGAGATGGCCAGCGCGTGCGGGCCGATCAAGATGCCGACCGCCAGGTAGCCGAGCATCGGCGGCAGGCGCGCGAGACGGCAGACGACCACGCCGGCGACAGCGGCGACGAGGTAGAGCAGCGTCAGTTCGAGCGACGAGGCCATGCGTGGCGAGGGACCGAAGAGGCCAACCCTAGAATCGGCCGATCCTACTGGACGCCCTCGCGAACTCCCCGTTGTCAGCCCCTGCCGCCTTCGACGCAAAACGCGTGCTCGAGCTTGCGCGCAGCACGCTCGACATCGAAGCGCGCGCGATCGACGGCCTGAAGGCGCGCCAGGGCGACGCTTTCGTCGCCGCCGTGCGGGCGATGCTTGCGTGCCGCGGCCGCGTCGTCGTGATGGGCATGGGCAAGAGCGGCCACGTCGGCCGCAAGGTCGCGGCGACCCTGGCCTCGACCGGAACGCCCGCCTTCTTCGTTCATCCCGCCGAAGCGAGCCACGGCGATCTCGGCATGGTCACGAAAGACGACGTCGTGCTCGCGATCTCGAACTCGGGCGAAAGCGACGAGATCGGCGCGATCGTTCCGGCGATCAAGCGGCTCGGCGTCACGCTGGTGGCGATGACCGGCGGCGCCGAGAGCAGCCTGGCCCGCCATGCCGACATCGCGCTCTCGAGCGCGGTCGACCAGGAGGCCTGCCCGCTCAACCTCGCACCGACCGCGAGCACCACGGCGCAGATGGCGCTCGGCGACGCGCTGGCCGTCGCCCTGCTCGACGCGCGCGGCTTTCGCGAAGACGACTTCGCGCGCTCGCATCCGGGCGGCAGCCTTGGCCGCAAGCTGCTTATGCACGTCGCCGACCTGATGCACAGCGGCGACGCCGTGCCGCGCGTCGAGCCGGACACGCGCGTTCCCGAGATGCTGCGCGAGATGACGAAGAAGGGCTTCGGCTTCACAGCGGTGACGCGCAGCGACGGCGGCGTCGCCGGCATCTTCACCGACGGCGATCTGCGTCGCCTGATCGAAACCGGCGCCGATCTGCGCGGCCTGGCCGCGAGCGAAGTGATGCATCCCGGACCGAAGCTGATTCGCGGCGAGGCGCTCGCGGTCGAAGCGGCCGAGTTGATGGAGCGTCATCGCGTCACCGGACTGATCGTTGTCGATGCGCAAGGACACCTCGCCGGCGTTCTGAACTCGAACGACCTGATGCGCGCGAAAGTGATCTGAGTGGGCGAGGCCCCCACGCTCCCAGCGGTCGCCGCCTCCCGAGGGGGCACGGCCGGGCTTGGCAGCGGACCGGAGGCCGGCCGGATGCCCGCCCTGGCGTTTCCGCCCGAGCTGCTGCTCGCGGCGCGTGGGCCGGGCGCAGGCATCGCGACGGCAATCTTCGATGTCGATGGCGTGCTCACTGACGGGCGCATCTACATCGGCGAAGCCGGCGAATCCTTCAAAGCCTTCTCGACGCTGGATGGCCACGGCATGAAGCTGCTCGCTCAAGGCGGCATCGTTCCGATCGTCGTCACCGGCCGCGACTCGGCTGCCGTGCGACGCCGTGTCGCCGACCTCGGCCTGGTGCACGCGGCCTACGGCGCGGCCGACAAACTGGCGGTCAGCGAAGCGATCCTCGCCAAGCTCGGCCTCGACTGGAGCCGAGTCGCCGTCATCGGCGACGACTGGCCCGACCTGCCGCTCATGCGGCGAGCCGGGTTCGCCTGCGCCCCGCCTGGCGCGCACATCGAGACGAGAGCGGCGGCGCATCACGTGACGCAGGCGCAGGCCGGCTTCGGCGCGGCGCGCGAGTTCTGCGATCTGTTGCTGGTGGCCGCGGGTCGCTACGCGGCGCTGCTGCACGGGCCGCTCCACTCCCTGGATGGCGCTCGCTGATTCTTCGGCCGGCGCCGAGGCGGCCGGACCCGGATTCGACGACGACGAGCTCGTCGATCTTTCCTTCGCCGGGCCCGAGCCGGTCGCGCCCGCCGCGCCCTGGCATCTTCGACTCTTCGATCTCGCCTCGGCCTACCTGCCGCTGGTCATGATGGCCGTGCTCGCCGCCGGAACGTGGTGGCTGGTGCGCAATGCGCCGCCCCTCGACGCGCCGCGTCCGGTGGCGGTGCCGAGGCACGAGCCCGACTACGTGATGACGCGCTTCGTCGTCCAGCGCTTCGCTGCCGACGGCACGCTGCGCACCCAGATCGAAGGCGACGCCTTGCGCCACTTCGGCGACGACGACACCCTCGAGATCGACGCCGCGCGGATCCGCGCCATCGGCGAAAACGGCGCCGTGACGCTGGCTTCGGCGCGGCGTGCGCTGTCCAACGGCGACGGCAGCGAAGTGCAGTTGCTCGGCGATGCGCGCGTCACGCGGC
>JAYSMB010000334.1:0-6003 GCA_043725065.1 Burkholderiales bacterium | reverse complement strand
GGGCGAAGCGGGCGCCGACGCCGTCACGGTCGAGCAGATCGTCCACTGGGGAAGCGTCGGCGGGGCGAGCGTGCTCGGCTTCGACGGCGTCGGCGCGCTCGCCGTCGGCCAGGCCGCCGACCTCGCGGTCTATTCGCTCGACGCGCCGCGCTACTTCGGTTTGCACGACCCGGCCGTCGGCCCGGTCGTGAGCGGTGGCCGGCCGACGCTAAAGTGGCTCGTCGCCGGCGGGAGTGTCATCGTCGAGGACGACGCGATCCCTGGCGTCGACATGGCCGAATTGCAGGCCTCGGCGAGCGCCGCGGTCAAGCGTCTCGCGCGCCAATGAGTTTCTCTCGCGCTCGCGCGCGAGAGTCGAATCCATGTGATAACTCGATCAATATATCCAACTGACCGTATTTACCAATGACGCCCGACCTGCCAGCATCCTCTCGCAACCCCCAGGCCATCGATGCTGCGCTTTGACTACTCGGAACCCGCGACGCTCGGCGAAGCGGCGGCCCTGCTGCAAGGCGGCGCCGGCGAAGCCTGCGTGCTCGCCGGCGGCACCGACCTGCTCGTGCAGATGCGCGAACACGTTCGCCATCCTGAACGGGTGATCAACATCAAGAGGATTCTCGGAATCGACGACCTCGAGTTCGATCCCGAAGCCGGCCTGCGCATCGGCGCGCTCACGACGACGCGGGCAGTCGAAATCTCGCCGATCGTGCACAAGCACTATGCCGGCCTGCATCGCGCGACGGTGCATTTCGCGTCGATCCAGGTGCGCAACCGCGCGACCGTGGTCGGCAACGTCTGCCGCTCGTCGCCCTCGGCCGACACCTTGCCGCCGCTGATCGCCGACGGCGCGACCGTTCGCATCCACGGCAACGACGGCGTGCGCACGGTCGCGATCGAAGACTTCTGCACCGGCCCCGGCAAGAACGTGCTCGGCGCCGGCGAGCTGGTGACGCACTTGCAGGTGCCGGCGCCGCTGCCCCGCACCGGCAAGGTGTACCTGAAGCACGGCCGGCGCATCGAGATGGAATTGGCGACGGTCGGCGTCGCGGTCACCTTGACGCTCGACGGCGCGAGCTGCCGCGACATCCGCATCGTGCTCGCCGCCGTCGCCCCGACGCCGCTGCGCGCCGCGAATGCCGAAGCGGTGCTCCGGCACCAGCCGGTCACGCCGGCGGCGATCGCCGCCGCCGCCGAAGCGGCGACGGCCGAGGCGCGGCCGATCGGCGACGTTCGCGGCAGCGCCGACTACCGGCGCCAGATGGTTGGCGTGCTGACACGGCGCGCGATCGAACAGGCTCTGGAGGCAGCACGGTGAAACAAGTCATTCAGTTGACGATCAATCGCGAAGCCTGCGAGCTCGTCGTCGAGCCGCATCGCAGCCTGCTCGACGCGCTGCGTCACGAAGGCGGCCTCACGGGCACGAAGAAGGGCTGCGATGTCGGCGAGTGCGGTTCGTGCACCGTGATCCTCGACGGCAAGCCCGTCTGCTCGTGCCTCGTTCTCGCCGCCGAGGTCGGCGGCTCGGAGATCGTCACGATCGAGGGAATCCAGCCGTCCGCCGACGAGCTGCACCCGCTGCAGGAAAACTTCATGAAGTGCGGCGCCGCGCAATGCGGCTTCTGCACGCCGGGAATCATCGTCGCCGCCATGGCGCTGCTCGAGGAAAACCCGCTGCCCACGGCCGACGAGATCCGCTTCGCGCTCGCCGGCAACATCTGCCGCTGCACCGGCTACACCAAGATCATCGAGGCGATCGAGCTGACGGCGGGCGAGATGAATGCGAAGGCGGTCGCCGCATGAATGCCCCGCACGAATTGCCGAAGGAGCACGCGCTGGCCGACGTCGCGGCCGGGCGCGCCGCCGGTGCGCCGACCATCATCGGCACCAGCGTCAAGCGCACCGACCTCACCGCCAAGGTGACCGGCGACGCGCGCTACGTCGCCGACATGAGCCACGTCGGGCTGCTGCACGGCAAGACGCTGCGTTCGACGATCGCGCATGCGCGCATCGTCCGCATCGACACCCGCCGCGCGCTCGCGCTGCCCGGCGTCAAGGCGGTGTTGACTCACGAGAACGTGCCGCGCGTGCTGCACGCCGGCTCGCCGCATCCCCGCTCGGCCTCGGTGACGTGCGACCAGTACATCCTCGACGACCGGGTGCGGTACTGGGGCGAGGGAGTCGCCGTCGTCGCTGCGACCACCGAAGAGGTCGCCGAGGAAGCGCTCGGTCTGATCGATGTCGAGTACGAACCGCTGCCGGCCGTGTTCACCGTCGAGGACGCGACGGCGCCCGGCGCGCCGCTGATCCACGAGCGGGAGCCTGGCGGCAACCTCGTGCTGGCGCCGGTCGTCGTGGTGCGCGGCGATGTCGAGCGCGGGTTCGAAGAGGCCGACCTGGTCATCGAGGGCGAGTACGCAGGCGGACGGCCGACGCCGGCCTACATGGAGCCGAACGTCTGTTCCTGCGCCTGGGACGGCAACGGCAACCTGACGGTATGGATCTCGACCCAGACCGCCTTCATGGTGCGCGGCATCATGGCCGAGGTGCTCGGCCTGCCGCTGCACAAAGTGCGCGTGCTGGTCGATCACATGGGCGGCGGCTTCGGCGCGAAGCAGGACCTGTTCCAGACCGAATTCCTGTGCGCGCTGCTTGCCAAACAAACGCGCCGGCCGGTGCGAATGGAATACACACGCGAGGAGACCTTCCTCGGCGGGCGGACGCGGCATCCCTTCAGGATGTGGCTCAAGCAAGGGTTCAGGAAGGACGGAACGGTGACCGCCCGCGAGGCGAAGATCGTCTTCAATTCAGGCGCCTACGGCTCGCACGGACCCGGCGTCACCATCGTCGGCACGAATGCGCTGACGTCGCTCTACCGCTGCGAGAACGTGCGCCTCGAAGGCCGCTGCGTCTACACCAACAGCCCCATCGCCGGCGCGTTCCGCGGCTACGGCTGCGTACAGACCTACTTCGCGCTCGACATCCAGATGGACGAGGCCGCGGTCGCGCTCGGCATCGACCCGGCCGAGCTGAAACTGAAGAACGCGGTGCGCGCTGGCGATCTCGCTCCTTCGAACCATCCTGTCGTCGGCCACGGCCTCGAAGACTGCATCCGCCGCGGCGTGCAGGAAGTCGACTGGGTGAGCTTGCGCAAGCGACCGCGCCGCCGCGACGGCGCGGTGCGTTACGGCTGGGGCATCGGCTGCGAGATGCACGGCTCGAGCGCCTATCCGGGAATCAAGGAGCAGGGCAACGCGATCGTCAAGATGAACGAAGACGGTACCGTCGTTCTGATGACCGGCACGGCGGGTCTCGGCACTGGTGCGCACACTGCGCTGGCGCAGATCGTCGCCGAGGAGCTCGGCGTTCGCTTCGAGGATGTGTCGGTGATGCATGGCGACACCGACGTCGTGCCGTGGGACATCGGCGCCTTCGCCAGCCACACCACCTACATGGGCGGGCGTGCGGCGCAAATGGCGGCGACCGAAGTGAAAAAGCAGCTGCTCGAGCGCGCCGCGTCCGAGCTTGAGGTCGCGCCCTGCGACCTGGTCGTCGCCGGCGGCGTGATCCACGTCGCCGACACCGACCGCCGCCTCAGCGTGAAGGACGCGGTGAGTCCGAAGAAAGGTGTGCCGGCGGCGCAATTCGTCGGCACTGCGACCTATTGCCCGACCAAGTCGTACTCCTTCGCCGCGCACTTCGTCGAGGTCAAGATCGACACCGAGACCGGACAGATCGAGGTCGTGCAGGTCGTGCCGGTGCACGAGATCGGCAAGGTGATCCACCCGGTCGCCGCGGCCGGGCAGATCGAGGGCGGCATCCAGCAGGGCATCGGCCACGCGCTCTACGAGGACTACCAGATCGACATGAAGACCGGGCGTTCCCTGAACGCCAACTTCGTCGACTACAAGATGCCCTTGTCGATGGACATGCCGCCGATCCGCACCATCATTCTCGAGACCGCACCCGACCCGGGCGGCCCGTTCGGCGCCAAGGGCGTCGGTGAAGACCCGATCGTCGCCATCGGCCCGGCGATCGCCAACGCCGTCTACGATGCGATCGGCGTTCGCTTCAGGCACTATCCGATCAAACCCGAGCAGGTGCTCGAGGCGTTGCGGCCAAAGCCATGTTGACCCGGAGCGCTGAATCGTGACCAGCCTGCCCTCCCCTATTGCGTCGAGCGCTGCAGCGCGGCCGGTGCCGGTGACGATCCTCACCGGCTTTCTCGGCGCGGGCAAGACGACCCTCCTGAACCACATCCTGACCGAACGGCACGGCCACCGCATCGCCGTCATCGAGAACGAGTTTGGCGAGATCGACGTCGACTCCGACCTCGTCCTGACCTCGGACGAGGAGATCTTCCAGATGACCAACGGCTGCATCTGCTGCGTCGCCGACGTGCGTAGCGACCTCGTTCGCATCTTGCAGAAGCTGCTCGCGCGCGAAGACACGTTCGACCACATCCTCATCGAAACGAGCGGCCTGGCCGACCCGACGCCGGTGGCGGCGACCTTCTTCATCGACAGCGATGTGGCCAGAAGAGTCAGGCTCGACGGCGTCGTCACGCTCGTCGACGCGGCCCATGTCGAGGCCCATCTCGACGATCCGGCGCTCACCGATCACGACAACCAGGCGGTCGATCAGATCGTCGCCGCCGACCGTATCGTCCTGAACAAGATCGACCTCGTCGGTGAAGCGGATCTGCGGCGGCTCGAAGCACGCCTCGGCAAGCTCAACGAAGGTGCCGAGCTGCTGCGCTCGAGCCACGCCCAGGTCGACCTGACGAAGATACTCGGCATCGGCGGCTTCGCGCCTTCGCCACTGTCGGTGAGCGATCCGCACTTCCTCGATGCCGACGATCACGTCTGCGACGACAGCTGCGACGCTGACCCGGCACATGCGGCGGCGCACGCGGATGGCGCTTTGCCGAGGCTCGCGAACGGCCACGCGCACGACCCGTCGGTCGACTCGGTTTCGCTCCTTTTCGATCGTCCGTTCGATCGCGAACGGCTCGGCGGCTACCTGGCCCGATGGGTCGAGGCGAGCGGCGACGACATCTTCCGCCTGAAGGGAATCGTCGCCATCGCCGGCGACGACAGGCGCCACGTCCTGCAGGGCGTGCATCGGGTCCTCGAGTTCCGCCCGGCCGAATCCTGGGGGCGAACGCCGCCGTCGAGCAAGGTCGTCGTCATCGGCCGGCGTCTCGACCGCAAGGATCTTCAATCAGGGCTTGCTGCCTGTCTCGCCGAGAGCGACGACGCTGGTCCGAACCGACGATGAACGCGCCCGCCGAGCCGCAGGCGCCGCCGCGCCGCATCATCGTCGGCATCAGCGGCGCTTCGGGATTCGTTTACGGAGTTCGCCTGTTGCGGCTGTTGCGCGCGCAGGACGTCGAAACGCATCTCGTCGTCTCGAAGTCGGCGCAGGTGACGATGGCGTACGAAACCGACTGGAAGCTCGGCGACGTGCTCGCGCTCGCCGACCGCCACTATCGCAACGATGACCTCGCCGCCTGCATCTCGAGCGGCTCTTACCGCACGCTCGGAATGATCGTCGCGCCGTGTTCGATGCGAACCTTGGCCGAGATCGCGACCGGGATGTCGTCGACGCTGTTGACGCGGGCCGCCGACGTGGTGCTGAAGGAAAGGAAGCGCCTCGTCCTGCTGGCGCGCGAGACGCCGCTGCATCTCACCCATCTGAAGAACATGCTCGCGGTGACAGAGATGGGCGCCATTGTCGCGCCGCCGGTGCCGGCGTTCTACGCCAAGCCGGCGAGTCTCGAAGAGATGATCGATCACACGCTCGGGCGCGTTCTCGACGTGTTCGGGCTCGACACCGGCAGCTTAAGGCGTTGGGCCGGCAGCGGCGGCAGCTGAACCGCGGTCGTGGCTCCCTCAGGAGAAGTTCCGCTTCAGGATCGCCGCGGCACGATCGACCGCCGTCTGCGACAGCGTCGCTCGCACCCCGTCGAACTCCGGCCCGCGCGTCGCGTCGAGCCCCATCCGC
>JAYSMB010000333.1:0-2909 GCA_043725065.1 Burkholderiales bacterium | reverse complement strand
GCTGCGCGGCGGTCGTCAACCGCGAACTGGGCACGCTCGATGCGAAGAAGGCGGACGCGATCGCCGCTGCCGCCGACGAAGTGCTTGCCGGAAACCACGACGCCGAGTTTCCACTCTCGGTCTGGCAGACCGGATCGGGAACGCAGAGCAACATGAACATGAACGAGGTGCTCGCCAATCGCGCTTCGCAGCTACTCGGTGGGCCGGTCGGCGAGGCGCGTCTCGTTCATCCGAACGACGAGGTCAACCGCAGCCAGTCGTCGAACGACGTGTTCCCGACGGCGATGAGCGTCGCAGCGGTCGAGGCGGTGGCCAAGCGCCTCGTTCCTGCCGTCGAGACGCTGCGCACGACGCTCGCGGCCAAGTCCAATGCCTTCGCGACCATCGTCAAGATCGGCCGCACCCACCTCCAGGACGCGACACCGCTTACGCTCGGACAGGAAATCTCGGGCTGGGTCGCCCAGCTCGATCACGGCCTCGTCCATTTGCGCGCCGCGCTGCCGCATCTGTGCGAGCTCGCCCTGGGCGGCACGGCGGTCGGCACCGGGCTCAACGCGCCGCCCTTGTTCGGCGAGAAAGTAGCCGCCGAGCTCGCGGCACGCACCGGGCTCCCCTTCGTCTCGGCACCGAACAAGTTCGAAGCCCTCGCGGCGCACGATGCCATCGTCCACGCTCACGGCGCATTGAAGACGCTCGCCGCGTCGCTGACCAAGATCGCGAATGACGTCCGCTGGCTCGCGTCCGGCCCGCGCTCCGGGCTGGGCGAGATCAGCATTCCGGAGAACGAGCCGGGCAGCTCGATCATGCCGGGCAAGGTCAATCCGACGCAGTGCGAAGCATTGACCATGCTGTGTGCCCAGGTGCTCGGCAACGACGTCGCCATCAACATCGCCGGCGCCTCGGGCAACTTCGAACTCAACGTCTTCAAGCCGGTGCTGATCCACAACTTTTTACAGAGCGCACGCCTGCTCGCCGACGGCGCGCGCAGCTTCGACACGCATTGCGCAAGCGGCATCGAGCCGGAGCTGGCGCGGATCGACGAGCTGGTGCAGCGCTCGCTGATGCTCGTCACCGTGCTCAACCCGCACATCGGCTACGACAAGGCCGCGAAGATCGCGAAACAAGCGCATCGCAGCGGCTCGACCCTGCGCGAAGCGGCGGTTGCCTCGGGCTGGCTCACCGCGGAACAGTTCGACGCCTGGGTTGTTCCGGTGCAGATGGTCGGCCCGAGATGAGCGACATCGTACCGGGCCCGTCGCAGGCCGAGCTGAAGCGCCTGGTGGGCGAGGCCGCGCTGGCCTATGTGGAGGCCGGCAGCATCGTCGGTGTCGGCACCGGCTCGACCGTCAACTGTTTCATCGACGCGCTCGGCCGGCTGCCGTGCAGCGTTGCCGGCGCGGTATCGAGCAGCGCGGCGAGTACCGCACGTCTGGTCGCGCTCGGCATCCGGGTCTTCGCGGCGAACGAGGTCGAGTCGCTGCCGGTCTACATCGACGGCGCCGACGAGATCGATCACGCCGGCCGCATGATCAAGGGCGGTGGCGGCGCGCTGACGCGCGAAAAGATCGTCGCCGATCTGGCCGGGCGCTTCGTCTGCATCGCCGATGCGTCCAAGCTCGTGGAGCGGCTCGGCCGCTTTCCGTTGCCGGTGGAAGTGATCCCGATGGCTGCGGCGCAGATCGCGCGGCGCTTCGTCAAGCTCGGCGCCGAGCCGCGGGTGCGCGCAGGCGTGGTCACCGACAACGGCGGCACGATCCTCGACGTACACGGGCTCTGGATCGACGATCCGGCCGGGCTCGAGGCCGAGATCAGCCAATGGCCCGGCGTCGTCTGCTGCGGCATCTTTGCGCGCAACCGTGCCTCGATCTGCCTGCTCGGAACAGCGGAGGGAGTGCGCGCGATGATGTTCTGAGCGCTACTGACGAGTCCGCAAAAGCGCGTAACCTCGGGCCCGTGCACGTTTGGTGCAGCACACAGGAAGGACGGCCCGTGGCCAAACCCAACTATTCGTTCGAAAAACGTCAGCGCGAACTCGCGAAGAAGAAAAAGAAGGAAGAGAAAGAACGGGAGAAGGCCGGCCGCAAGGTAGTCGGCGAACAGGGCGGCATTGCAGCGCCAACCGAAGACGGCGTGAGCCCGGCGTCGGCCGACCCGCCCACCATGGGGTCCATGATCAACTGATCCCCGGATTTACGGCGTCTGGCAGTGCGCCCAGGCGCCGATATGCGCGGCTTGCGAAGCGCGCCGGATCGATCGCGTCGAGCAGGTCCGCCTCCAGCGGCATCGGCGCTCCGGTGACGCAAGACGCCAGAACCCGGGCGCCGAGCGCCGATCCGGCGATGCCGCGCGAACCCAGACCCATGAACACGAACAGCCCCGGCACACGAGGCGCAAAGCGCGGCTGATCGGGGCGCGGCGACCTCGCGGCGTCCGCCTCCATGCCGAGCGACGCCCCGACCGCCGAGAGCGGCACGGCGCCGATCAGCGGCAGCCGGTCACTGCTCGACCAGCGAAATCCCGTGCGCCCGGACAGCGTCGTGATGTCGATCGGTGGCAGGCCACCGATCAGCCCCGACAGCCGCTCGACGTTGGCATGGTGATCGTCGGCGCGCACCCGCGGATCGGCGTCGTCGACCCGCGAAGTGGCACCGAACCACATGCGGCCGTCGACGGCGGGCAGGAGATAGCCGGAACCGGCGACCGGCAAGCGAAGCGACTCGGCGCTCGGCCATCGAGTGACGGCGGAGCTGCTGATCTGGCCCCGCGTTCGCTGCATCGGCCATGGCACTCCGCCGAGCAAATCCATCGCCGCGCCCGCGTTTGCGAGAACGACGGTGGCGGCCGTGGCGATGACGCGAGCCGATGGGTCGAGCAGATTCCACCTTCCGCCGTCGCGGCGGATCGCCGCG
>JAYSMB010000332.1:0-6885 GCA_043725065.1 Burkholderiales bacterium | reverse complement strand
CCGCCCAACATCGACGACCGCCGCTTCCAGGACCTGGTGCGCGACGCGCTGGCGCGGGTGCCGGTGCACACGCCGGAATGGACGCAGCTCGGCGAGAGCGATCCCGGCGTCACCCTGGTCGAGCTGTTCGCCTTTCTCACCGAGAGCCTGCTCTATCGCGCGAACCGCGTGCCCGAGGTCAGTCGTCTCAAGTTCCTGCGCCTGCTCGGCGTGCCGCTGGCCGCGGCAACGCCGGCGCGCGGCCTGGTCGGCTTCGGCAGCAAGCGCAGCGACGCGCGTGCCGAGACGCTGGCCGGCGGCAGCGAGGTGCGGGCCGGCGGCGTCGCCTTCCGTACCGCCGCGGCGATCGACGTGCTGCCGGTCGAGGCGCGCGCCTACGTCAAGTTCAAGGCCGCGCCGTCCGACGCCGACAAGGCCTACTACGAGCTGCTCTATCAGGCTGCGGCGCTGACGCCCGAGTCGCAGCTGACGATGTACGAGACGCGCGCCCTCGACGGCCGACAAAGCGTCGACCTCGGCCGCGACACCGTCGATGGCGTGCTCTGGATCGCCATCCTCGCCTTGCCGAACAGCGACGCGGCCACGGCGGTGAACGAGCTCGCCGGCCGCACGCTGAGCCTCGGCCTGGTGCCCTATGTCGACGATGCGCCGCGCACCCTGGGCACGCAAGGGCAGGGCGCGAGCGGCGGCGAGGCGAGCTCGCTCATCACCTACGAGATGCCCATCGTCGAGGCCGGCGCCACCGTCGACCCGGCCGCGGTGCGCTACCAGCAGCTGCCCTCGCGCAGCGCCGACGACGTGCTGCTCGCGCCCGGCACGATCGAGATCACGCTGCCGGCGAAAGAGCAGATCGCGACATGGCGCGGCCTCGACCCGCTCGAGGCCGGCGTCGCCAACCTGCCGCCGGCGATCGAGGACTCTGCGCTCGCCGACCGCGTCGTTACCTGGGTTCGGATCGTCCCGTCGTCGGCGGCGCGCGCGCGTTTCCTGTGGGCCGGCATCAACGTGGTCGCGATCGAGCAGCGCATCGCCGTGACCAACGAGTTGCTCGGCCTGGGCGACGGCAAGCCCGACCAGGTCTACAAGCTGGCGCGCTCCGGCGTGGTTCCGGGCTCGGTGCAGATCGACGTCGTCCAGGCCGGCACGGCGCAGCGCTGGACCGCGATCGACGACCTGATGGCTGCCGGCTCCGAGGTGCGCGCCCAGGACGCGCAGCGCGCGCCCGGCCAGGTGTGGCAGGACGAGCGGCCGTCCGACGTGTTCGTCGTCGACGCCGAAGCCGGCACGGTGCGCTTCGGCGACGGCTTGCGCGGCCGCAGGCCACCGAGCGGCACTCGCCTGGTCGTGCGGTACGACACGTGCGACGGCGCGCGCGGCAACGTCGCGCCCGGCGCGATCAGTAGCGGCCCGGCGCTGCCGCCCGGCATCAAGCCCGACAACCCTGTGCCGACCTGGGGCGGCGCCGATTCGGAAGACGTCGCGGACGGCGAAAAGCGGGTCGCTAACTTCGTTCGCCACCGCGACCGGCTGGTCACTGCCGACGACTTCGCCGAAGTCGCGCGGCGCGCCCCCGGCGTCGAGATCGGCCGCATCGAGGTGCTCGCCGCCTACCACCCCGACCTCACCGACAGCGAGCCCGGCGACGCACCCGGCGTGGTCACGCTGATGCTGGTGCCGCGCCACGATCCGCGCCAGCCCGACGCGCCGGCACCGGATCGCGCCTTCATCGACGCGCTGTGCCGCCATCTCGATCCGCGCCGGCTGGTCACGACCGAGCTGGTGCTGCGCGGACCCGAGTACGTGCCGATCTGGCTTTCGCTCGGCATCACCGTTGCCGGCGGCTTCGCCGCACCCGACGTGCGCGACCGCGTCAAGCATCGGCTGCGCGAATACCTGGCGCCATCGCGCGACGCGGATCGCGCCGCTGCCGAAGGCGCGAGCGCGCTCACCTACCCCGGCATGGAAAACGGCTGGCCGCTCGCCAAGGCGGTGAACCGGCTCGAGCTGATGGCCGAGGTGAGCCGCGAGCCGGGCGTGCTCAAGGTCAACGAGTTGCTGCTCGCGCCCGACGGCGGCGGCGCCGTCGGCAGCGAGATCCCGATGCGTGGCCTGCAGTTGCCGCACGTCGTCGGCCTCGCGGTCGAGGTCGGCGCGGCGATCCCGGTCGCGTCGCTGCGCGGCGAGGTCGCGACTACGACCTCGGGTCGCAACATCGTGCCGGTGCCGGTCGTGCCCCAGGAGTGCTGATGCACGACGTCAACGGTTCCCGCTTCGCCTTGCTGCTCGGCATGCAGGACTGGGGCGGCTGCACGCTCGTCGACGGCGCCTCGGCCGATGCGGCGCTCTCGACCGTGTGGGCTGATGCGGCCTCGCGTGCCGCGGCCCCGCTCGACTTCGATGCCCGCGCCAGCGCCCTGCACCTGTCGAAACGCGTCTCGCGCTTTCGCGCCGGCGCCTCCGACACGAAGCCCGACATCGACCGGCGCCTCGGTGCCACTGCCGACCGCCACGGCAACGTCTACTGGGTCACCGACGGCGGCCGGCGCATCGACGTGCTGTCGGCGGGCTCGCGCAACGTCTCGGTGTTCTGGTCGATGCAGCCCACGAACCGGCGGCAGCCGCCTGCCGGCGAGTTCGCGCCACGAGACCCAGCGGCCGGGGCGACGCCGCGACTGCTGCGCGGACTGACGCTCACCAGCGAGCAGTACCTCGTCGTCGGCTTTCTGCCGGCCGGCGATCAACCGGGCGGTCTGCTCGTCTTCGACTTGGTTGCCGGCGGCCCGCCGCTCACGCTCGCCTGGCCGGCCGACTGGCCTTTCGTGCCGCACGACATCGCGGCGCGACCCCGCGGCGGCATCGCCGTGCTCGACCGGTCGCCGGCGCACCGTCGCGTCTGGATGCTCGATCGCCGGCTCGGCATGCACGCGATCTTTCCGGTCGACGGCAACGACGCCAGCCGGCCCGACGACTTTCTGCCCATCGATGGCGCAGCGCCGGCGCCGTCGCCGATCGCACGCCGGCCCTGGTTCGACATCGCCCTCGACGGCCGCGGCGGCCTCGACCCGATCGGCGTCGAAGTCCTGGCCGACGACTCGGTCGTGGTCATGGACGGTATCGGCAGCGACGGCTTCGCCCTGGTCTCGCTCTACACCGAGGGTGCGCTCGCCGGCCGGGCCTCGACGATCGTGGTCCGCGACGTTGTCGATCCGGACGACGCCACCGGCTTCGTGCTGCGTGGCTTCGACTGCGCGCTGCAACCGATGGCAGCGGACGCGCCGGCTCGACTCGTCGTCGTCGCCGATGAAGGCAACCAGTGCTTCGCCTTCGACCTCGATCGCGACGGCGGCTCGCTCATGCTCGTGCCGATCGAGAGCTTCCTGCCGCTGCGCCGGTTCGGTGGCAAAGGCCTGGTCGTCACCGGCGCCTCGGGTGTCTCCGGCGACACCGGCCTGCGCTACGACAGCCTGGGCACCTGGCTGCCGCTCGTCGAGCAGCGCCGCCCGCGCTTCGTGCCAACCGCGTCGCTGCTGACGCCGATGCTCGACGGCAGCGACATCGGCTGCGTCTGGCATCGGCTTGTGCTCGACGGCCGCATCCCGTCCGGGTGCCGGGTCGTGGTCGAGACACGCGCCGCCGACACCGAGAGCGAGCTGGCGCGCCTGCCGTTCCAGGGCGAGCCGACCCCGATCCTGCGCCTGGACGGTGCCGAGCTGCCCTGGTTGCTCGACGGGCCGGGCGCGGCCACCGACCCGGCGCGCGGCATCGGCTGCTGGGAGCTGCTGTTCCAGCGCGCCAAGGGTCGCTACATGCAGTTGCGGCTCACGTTGTGGGGCGACGAGTTCGCGACGCCGCGCCTGGTCGCCTTGCGCGCCTGGTACCCGCGCTTTTCCTACTCGCGCCGCTACCTGCCTGCGGTCTACCAGGACGACGCCGCGTCGGCCGACTTCCTGGAGCGCTTTCTCGCCAACTTCGAAGGCATGTACACCAGCCTCGAAGACCGGATCGCCGCCGCCGCAGCGCTGTTCGACGTGCGCACCGCGCCGGCCGACACGCTCGACTGGCTGGCCGGCTGGCTCGGACTGGTTCTCGACGAGGCGATGAGCGAAACCCGGCGCCGGCGCCTGATCCGTTTCGCGATGCCGCTGTATCAGTACCGAGGCACGACGCAAGGCGTGCGCCTGGCCGTGCAGCTGGCCCTCACCGACTGCGTGCGGCCAGAAGACTTCGTGCTTCCCGCGCCTTCGCAGGCCAGGCGTTACGGCGTGCGCATCGTCGAGAGCTACCTGACGCGCAGCCTGCCGCGCGCGCTGCTGGGCGAGACGGTGATCGACGCGCCGCGTGTCGTCAGCCCCGGGCGGCGCTGGTCGCCCGCCGAAGGCACCGAAGGGCTGCAGCGGCGCTATCGCGAGTGGTTGACGAATGCCGGCGTGGCCAATGCCGAGGCGGCGCTGTTCACGCCGATCGCGCCGACCGACAACACCGAGCTGTGGGGCGGATTCAGCACCGCCGTGCTCGGCTCGATACCGCGGCTCGCGACCGCGTTGCAGCAGGCGTGGACCACGTTTCGGCTGAGCGGCCGCGCCGCGGGGTTGGGCCCGGACCTGCCCTCCGACTGGCCGACCTCGACGCCGCAATGCGCGGCCTGGGTCGATTTCATCGACCATGGCCTGGCGCCGAGCCTGCGCCGCTGGCTGGCGCGCTGGCAAGGCTTCGTCGCCCGCCGCCACGTCCGGATCGACGCCTACCAGAGCGCGACCGGCCTGGCCTGGCCGCAATTCGATCTCGTCCCCGCACCGGCGCTGCTGCCGAGCAGCCCGTCCGCGCTCGACGACTGGGCCTTGTTCGAAGCGAGGCTCGAGCCGATGGCACTGGCCGCACATCGCTTTAGCGTGCTGCTGCCGACCAGCGGTCCGCTCGCCGATGCCGACGCGCTGGCCCAGGACATCGAGCTGGCGAGCCGGGTCGTGCGCCTGGTCAAGCCGGCGCACACGAGCTTCGACGTGCGTCAGTATTGGGCGCTGTTCCGGATCGGCCAGGCTCGTCTCGCGCTCGACAGCGTGCTCGGCCAGTCGAGCCGCGCCTCCGAGCTCGCGCCGCCGCTCGTCGTCGGCGCCGGCCATGTCGGTGCGGGACGGCTTCAGCCGCGGCCCGACGTGCCGGCCGATCGCATCTTGCTGGAATGCTGAGCCCGTGTGCAGCCACGCCGCGTGCCACCCTGGAGGAGATTGACATGGGATGCTGTGGACAGAGCCCGGTGGGCTCGGGAACCGTCGCCGTAGACACCTGCAAGCGCGTCAACTACGAGCTCGGCATGCTGCTCGGCGTCGACGACTTCGTGCAGGAGTCGGCGTACCACATCGCGCGCCGCCGGCAGCTCGCGAGCGAGGTGCTGGGCTACGGCACGGTGCGCGGCTTGCAGGTCGTGGTCGAGGCCGACGGCGACGCCGGTCCGAGGCTGCGCGTCACCGGCGGCGTCGCCCTCTTGCCGTCCGGCGCGACGGTCTGTGTCGACGCGGATCAGTGCTGCAACCTCAACGACTGGCTGGCCGCGCGCGCCGCCCTGGTCGCCCAGGTGCTGGCCGACGATTCGCCGCCGGCGGACATCGTGCTGCACGTCGTGCTGTCGGCGGCGCAATGCCTCACCGACAACGTGCCGATCCCGGGCGAGCCCTGCCGCAGCGACGTCGAGCTGATGAAGCCCTCGCGCATCGCCGACGGCTTTCGGATCGAGCTGCGTCGCGACGCGCCGGCGCAGCGCGAAGAAGACGCGGTGCGCGACTTCGTCGACTGGCTGACGCGGATCCCGGTCATCACCGATTCGCCGCCGCTCGGCGAGGCGGCCTTTCTCGAGCGGATGCGCGCGGCCGCTCAGGCCTGGCTCGAGCCGACCTCGCCGCCGGCGACGCCCGACGACTTCATGGTCGGCATGCCGCCGGGCGGACTGCGCGCCGACGAGGCCTTGCTGCGCGCCGCGATCCGCCTCTGGACCACCGAGCTCAGGCCGAAGTGGATGGCGCGGGCGAGCTGCGGCTGCGGCACCGCGCCGATCGCCGCAGCCGACGACGCGGTGCTGCTGGCCACGCTCGACATCCCGCTGGTCGCCAGCGGCGGCGGTGGCGGCTGGCGCGTCAGCGATACGGGCGGCGAGGTCGAGATCGACGAGAGCCGTCGCCCGGTGCTGCTCAGCCTGCGCATGGTGCAGGAGTTGATCGCGCAGAACCCGACGCCGGAGGCCGGCGACTCGGTCGTCGCGGCCAACGCCTTCGGCATGGTTTCCGATCCGGGCGTCGATGCGGCGTATTCGCGTGCCGACCACAGCCATGGCACGCCGACGCTGCCGGCGCTTGCGGGCGACGTCAGCGGCCCGATCGGTGCGAGCCGGGTCGACCGCCTGCAGAACGTGCCACTCACCGCCATCGGGGCGAGCAGCGGCCAGGGACTGCTGTTCGATGGCAGCGGTTGGGCGCCGGGCGACGTCGTCACCGCGCTGCCGGCGCTCGGCGGCGACGTCACCGGGGCGATCGGCAACGCGACGGTGGCGCGATTGCAGGGCCGCGCGATGAGCCCGGCGGTGCCAGCCACGGGCGACGCCTTGCTGTTCGACGGCACGGCCTGGGCGCCGGGCGCGGCAACCGTCGCGATCCCGCCGCTCGGTGGCGATCTCTCGGGCGCGATCGGCAGCGCGCACATCGATCGATTGCAGGGCCAGCCGGTCGATGCGGCCGCCCCCAACGCCGCCGATGTGCTCCAATTCCTCGGCGGCAAATGGGTGCCGGCGGCCCTGCCGGCCGCGCCGGCACCCGCCGGCGACTTCGTCGGCCGCACCGCAGGGCCCTACGAGATCGTCGCGGCCGGCCTGATCGCGCTCAACCGGGCGGTCACCGA
>JAYSMB010000331.1:0-2363 GCA_043725065.1 Burkholderiales bacterium | reverse complement strand
GAGTTCGGAAAGTTCGGCGTCGAGACCACGTTCGTCTCGCAGACCGACGTGTCCGCATGGCAGGCCGCCGTGAAGCCGAACACCAGGCTGCTGTTCGCTGAATCGCCGACCAATCCGCTGACCGAGGTCTGCGACATTCGTGCGCTCGCAGCGATCGCGCGCGACGCCGGTGCGTGGCTTGCCGTCGACAACTGTTTTTGCACTCCGGCCTTGCAACGGCCGGTCGAATACGGCGCCGACCTCGTCATTCACTCCGGCACGAAGTACCTTGATGGCCAAGGCCGCGTCATCGCCGGCGCGATCTGCGCGAGCGAGCAGGTCGTCAACGAGAGGTTCGTTCCTGTGATGCGCAGCGCCGGCATGACGCTGTCGCCCTTCAACGCCTGGGTCGTGCTGAAGGGCCTCGAGACCTTGTCGATCCGGATGAAGGCGCAGAGCGAGCGCGCGCTCGAGTTGGCGCACTGGCTCGAGGCGCAGACCAGCGTCGAGCGCGTTTACTACCCCGGTCTCGCGTCGCACCCGCAACATGAACTGGCGATGGCGCAGCAGCGCGGCTGTGGCGGTGCGGTCGTGTCGTTCGTCGTCGCCGCAGCGAAGGGCGACGCGGTCGCCGCTCGCAAGAATGCCTTCCACGTGATCGACTCGACAGAGATCCTGTCCATCACCGCCAACCTCGGCGACACCAAGACGACGATCACGCACCCGGCGAGCACCTCGCACGGGCGCCTGAGCGAAGAGCAGCGCCTGGCGGCCGGCATCGTGCAAGGCATGGTGCGCGTCGCGGTCGGCCTCGACGACATCGACGACATCGAGGCCGATCTGTTGCGCGGCCTGGGCAGCTTGTGAACGCGACATCGCACGTGCCCGTCGTGCACGGCCGGGTACGGACGCGCATCGCGCCTTCGCCAACCGGGTTTCTCCACCTCGGCACGGCTCGCACGGCGCTGTTCTCGTGGGCGTTCGCGCGTCATCATGGCGGCACTTTTGTGCTGCGCATCGAAGATACGGATGTCGCCCGCTCGACCGAGGAGTCGGTCGAACAGATCCTCGAGTCGATGCGTTGGCTCGGCCTCGATCACGACGAAGGGCCGGTCTACCAGATGCAGCGGCTGGCCCGCTACGGCGAGGTCGTCGATGGCATGCTTGCCAACGGCAGCGCCTATCGCTGCTACGCCACGCCCGAAGAACTTGAAGCGATGCGCGAGGCGCAACGCGCGCGCGGCGAAAAGCCGCTCTACGACGGCCGCTGGCGCCCGGAGCCGGGCAAGACCTTGCCGGCGGTGCCCGAGGGCGTCGCGCCGGTGATCCGTTTCCGCAACCCGGCGCAAGGCGTTGTGACCTGGGACGACCTCGTCAAAGGCCCGATCTCGATTTCCAACCGCGAGATCGACGATCTGGTCATCGTCCGCGCCGACGCCATTCCGACCTACAACTTCGCCGTCGTCGTCGACGATTGGGACATGCGGATCAGCCACGTCTTTCGCGGCGACGAGCATGTCAACAATACGCCGTGGCAGATCAATCTCTTCCATGCGCTCGGTGCGCCCTTGCCGGTGTTCGCGCATGTGCCGGTGATCCTGGGCGACGGCGGTCAGAAGATGTCCAAGCGCAGAGGTGCCGTCAGTGTCACCGCCTACGAAGACGAAGGCTTCTTGCCCGAAGCGATGCTCAACTACCTGGCGCGCCTGGGCTGGAGCCACGGCGACGAAGAACTATTCAGTCGCGAGCAGATGGTCGCCTGGTTCGACGGCGGCCATCTCGCCAAACACCCGGCACAGTGGGACGCAGCGAAGCTCGCCTGGGTCAACGCGCACTATCTGAAGGCGCTCCCTGGCGACGCGCTCGTGGCGATGGCCCGGGCGCAGCTCGCGCGGCGCGACATCGTGGCTGCTGACCACGAATGGCTGAGCCGGGCCTGCGTTGTCTTCAAGGATCGCTGCAACACCGGCGCCGAACTTGCCGGCTGGCTGGCGATGTTCTTCGTTCCGGTGTCGGCGAGCGCGGAAGACATTGCCCTGCACGTCACCGAGGCGGTTCGCCCGGCGTTTGCAACGCTTGCGGGCAAGCTCGAAAGCGTCGAGTGGACGGCCTCCGGCATCAGCGCCGCGGTGAAAGAATCGCTCGTCGCGCACAGCCTGAAAATGGGGCAATTCGCACCGGCGGTTCGAGTCGTCGTCTGCGGCCGCGCCCAAACACCCTCGCTCGACGCCGTGCTCGCCCTCTTCCCACGCGGGGCGGTGCAGCAGCGGCTCCGGGCAGCGGCGCCGGCCTCGCTATAATCTTGGGTTTTCCTGACGAATCGATGGGGGTATAGCTCAGCTGGGAGAGCGCTTGCATGGCATGCAAGAGGTCAGCGGTTCGAT
>JAYSMB010000330.1:0-13431 GCA_043725065.1 Burkholderiales bacterium | reverse complement strand
CGGTCGTGCTGCTTGACGAGCAGATACTTCGACTTGATGAGCTCGCGCGTGGTCTCCTTCTGCGCCGGATAGAAATCCTTGATGACCTTGAAGACGTAGGGATAGCTCGGCAGGTCGAACACCAGCATCACCATGCCCTTGATGCCGGGCGCGATCCGGAACTTGTCGGACGAGTGCCGCGTGTGCATCAGAAAGTCGCGGTAGAAGATGTTCTTGCCCTGCTTCTGCAGGCCGAGCGCGCTGTAGATCTCGGAGCGAGGTTTCCTCGGCATCAGCGAGCGCAGGAATCGCACATAGGCCGAGGGCACCTCCATCGCCACCATGAAGTAGGCCCGGGCGAAGCTGAAGACGAGCAGCAGCTCGTCTTCGCCGAAGAGGGCCGCGTCGATGACGAGTCCGCCGGATGTCCCATGCAGGATCGGCAGGGCGAACGGCGTCTCGTGGAAGCCGTTGATGATCTTGCCGACCAGATAGGCGCCCTTGTTGCGGAAGAACAGCGACGAGAGCACCTGGATCTGGAAGTTGGTACGCAGCGGCGTGTCGCCGAGCTGCTCGTCCACCGCCGTCATCACCGAGGCGACGTCGCGTTCCAGGTCCTCGAATTCGCGCCGCAGCTGAAAGTTGTTGACGATGCGCAGCCAGGTGGCGCGCAGCGTCCCGCGCGTCGGGTAGTAGGCGCGATAGGTCGGCAGCGCGGCCGGCTCGTTGTTCTCGATGTATTCGGTCGAGACGGCGGGCCTCACGAAGATGAAATCGTTGTGGAAGTAGCTGCGATGCAGGATCTTGGTCGTCACCGAATTGAAGAAGGTCTCGGCCAGCTCGGGCTGGTAGTGATCGATGAGCAGGCCGATGTAGTGGAGCTTGACCTGCTGCCACACGTCCATCGGCAAGGCCGCCGCCTCGAACTCGTTCTGCAGCCGCTCCGCCGCCTCGGCCACGCGGGTATCGTAGTACTCGATGCGCAGCACCTGGGCGCGCTGCTGGCCGTGCCAGTCGGCGGCCTCGAAGCGGGCTTGCGCTTCGGTGCTGGCCTGGCGGAACAGCCGGTAGTGGCGATCGAAACCTTCGAGCATCGCCTTGGCGATCGCGAAGGCGCGCGCATCGGTCAGCGCGGCCGGAAAAGCCGGCGCGTTCATCTCGCAGGCGCCGCCACGTAACGTTCGCGCACCGCGGCGATCGCTTGCGCGTACTTCGCGTCGACCTCGTCGAGGCTGGTGACGGTGAAACGCAGGTCCTCGAGCAGTCCGTTCTGCAGGCCGTAGAACCAGCCGTGAACGACCAGTTTCTGGCCACGCGCCCAGGCGTCGCGAACGATCGTCGTCTCGCAGACATGGCGCGCCTGCTCGACGACGTTCAGCTCGCCGAGCGCGTCGACGCGGCGCGCCTCTTCGACTGTCGCCAGCCACTCGGCGTGGCGATCGCGAACGTCCTGCACGTAGCGAAGCCAGTTGTCGGCCAGGCCGACCCGCCGGCCTTCCAGCGCGGCGATCACGCCGCCGCAGCGCGAATGGCCGACGACGATGATGTGGCGGACCTGCAGCACGTCGGCGGCGAACTGGATCACAGCCAGGCAATTGAGGTCGCCGTGCGCAACGACGTTGGCGACGTTGCGATGCACGAACAGCTCGCCCGGCAAGAGGTCGACCAGCTCGTTGGCGGGAACTCGGCTGTCGGCGCAGCCGATCCACAGATACTGCGGCGCCTGCTGGGCGAGCAGCCGAGTGAAGAAGCCGGGCGAGCGCTTCTCGGTCGCCTCGGCCCAGCGCCGATTGCGCTCGAAAAGCTCGTCGAGCTGCGTCGTCATTGGCGCACCCTTGGCGCTGCGCGCCGTCCCGCCGAGCGGGAAGAGCCCTCCTTCAGGCGGCCGTGCGGAGGGCTCACGACGCCGTCCTCGCCTTGAGCAGCCGGCGCGCCTCGACCTGCTGCGACAGCACTTCGTCGAGGGTCGTCCGCAGGTCGCCCAGGCGCAGTTCGAGCTGCGCACGATGGCGCGCCAGCACACCGAGAAAGCGACGCAGCTGAGGGCCGGTGTCGCGCCGCGATTCATACATGTCGACCAGCTCCTTCACCTCGGCGAGCTTGAGGCCGAGCCGCTTGCCGCGCAGCGTGAGCTTGAGCCGCGTGCGATCGCGCGCGCTGTAGACCCGGTTGCGTCCGGCGCGCGCCGGATCGAGCAGTCCGCAGTCTTCGTAGAAGCGGATCGCCCGGGTCGTGACGCCGAACTCCTGCGCCAGCTCGCCGATCGTGAAGGTCGGCGCCGCATTGCCGCGAGCGGGCTGTCTCGAACGCGACAGGGCAACTGCGACGGACATCGCGAATACACTCCCAATTGACGTTTACGTAAAGTGCGAAAGTGTAAAGCGAATGAAGCTGATGAACGCCCTCGAGCGCCAGCTCGACTACCCCTTCGGCGAGACGCTGCCCGAGCACGGATCGACGATCGAGGTGGCGCCCGGCGTGCTCTGGTTGCGCATGGGCCTGCCCTTCGAGCTCGACCACATCAACCTGTGGCTGCTGCGCGACGAGCAAGACGATGACGGCGTGATGCGCCAGGGCTGGACCATCGTCGACTGCGGCATCGACAACGAGGCGACCCGCGCCGCGTGGGAAAACATCTTCGCGACCAAGCTCGGCGGCTTGCCGGTGCTGCGCGTGATCGTCACCCACATGCACCCCGACCACATCGGCTGCGCGCACTGGCTGTGCGAGCGCTGGAACGTGCGGCTGTGGATCAGCGCCACCGACTACAACATCGCGCGGCTGGCAAGCAGCGCGAGCGCCGGCTTCGGCGGGCCGCTATCGGCCGCCTTCATGGCGGCGCACGGCATGGCCGCCGATCCGGAAGCGGTCAACAAGGTCGGTGCGCGCGGCAACTACTACAAGAACATGGTGCCGGCCCTGCCGCTGGCCTATCGTCGCTTGCTCGATGGCGGCGAGGTCCCTGTCGGCAGCGGTACAGAGCGCGGCGCCTGGGCCTGCCATGCCGGTTTCGGCCATGCGCCCGAACACATGGCCCTGCACAGCGCGAAGCAGGGCGTGCTGATCAGCGGCGACATGGTGCTGCCGCGCATCTCGACCAACGTCAGCGTCATCGACAGCGAGCCGGAAGCCGACTCGCTGAGGCTCTACCTCGACTCGATCGAGCGCATGCGTTCGATCCCGGCGGACGTCCTCGTTCTGCCTTCGCACGGTCGGCCGTTCAAGGGCTTGCACACTCGCATCGGCCAGCTCCAGGCGCACCACGAAGCGCGCTTCGTCGACGTGCTCGAAGCGCTGGCTGCCAAAGGCCCGCGGAGCGCCTTCGAGCTCGTGCCCGTGATCTTCAGACGGCCGCTCGACCTGCACCAGATAACCTTTGCGATGGGCGAATCGATCGCCCATCTGCATGCGCTCTGGTACACCGGCAAGCTGGCGCGCCGGCTCGGCACCGACGGCGTCTATCGCTTCGAGCTGAGCCCGCGCTGACCGGCGTCGGTGTTCAACGAGAAGGAGCCGACGCCGCGGCTTCGTCGTCAGCGTCGGCGGCCTCTTCGGCGTGCTTGGCGCGACTGCCCGAATCCGGGTGGGTCGAGGCCCATCCGGGAACGTCGTGCTGGCCTGACGCTCGCGACTCGATCTTCCAGAAGAAGCGGGCGAGCGCGGCCGGCGAAATGCCGGCACGGCGCAGCGCCGCGATCGCGAACTCGTCGGCCTCGGTCTCGTCGCTGCGCGAATAGTCGAGCTGGCCGAAAAGGATCGCGGCGTGGCTCGCGACGCTCGAGTAGTCGCCCCACAAGAGGCCGGCCAGCGCAGCGCCGCCGAGAGCGCGGAACAGCGAGCGCGTCGTGAAGGAGAACGGCCCGAGCGTCGTTCGCTCCCAGACGATGCGCTGGATCCGCGACGCGAAGTACGGCCACGTCGCCAGGTAGCCGAGCGCCCCGGCGGCAAGGCCGATGATCGTGCCGATGACCCGGGCGTTTCCGCTGCGGCTCAGGGCCACCGCGAGCGCGCCGCCGGCGATCGCGGCGACCACGCCGGCGAGGAAGAGAGAGACGCCGGCAATCAGGTAGGTGAGATAGAACCTGCCGAGCGCGGAACGGAACTGCGATGCGTTTCCGGCGAACCAGACGTGCCGATGCTGGAACGCCTTCATGCGATGGTGCATCCACGGCAGCAGCAGGCCGGCGACCCCGGCTGCGATCGCACCGCTCATCAGCCCGCCGAGCGCTCCGAAGACCGTACTCGAGATCCACAGTGCGATCACGATCAGCGCGGTGCGGTAGGCGTCGGCGCCGCTCGCCGTGAAGTCGAATCGCAGCGCACGCCAGCGCGTGTTGCGCAGCCGAAAACGCGTCGCGCTGGCGAACAGGAGCGGCGCCGTGGCGAGCAGGGCCGCCGTCGCAACGAGGCCGATCGTCAGCGAGAACTCGAAGGCGAAGGTATAGAAGCCGAGCAGCACCAGAGCGAGAAGACGACCGCGAAGGATTGCCCACGGGTTGGCCGTGAACTCGAAGCTGTCGCCGAGGAGGCGCGTATTGCGGGCGAAGTACGAGGCCTTGCGGACCTTGGCCCAGGCCGAGTAGATGCCGAGCGTCACGATCGTGAGGACGACGTTGATGATCCAGATGCGGAAGTACTCGGCGCCGCTTCCGGTGAAGACGAAGGGTGCGTCTAGGGACGGTTTGGGTGCGAGGTCGGAAGTCGGCGGCGCCGCCTCACCCGGCTTCAGCCAGTTATAGAGCGGCGCCGACTCGGTACCGCGCAAGACCTCAGTCCCAGGCCGCCAGCGGCTCGCTGCCGAGCTTGCCGCGCGCCGCCTCGTAGTCCGGAACGACCGAGCGCACCACGTCCCAGAACTGCGGGCTGTGGTTCATCTCGCGCAGATGGGCGAGCTCGTGGGCGACGACGTAGTCGATGGTCGCCATCGGAAAATGAATCAGCCGCCAGTGCAGGCGGATCGCGCCGCTCGCGCTGGCGCTGCCCCAGCGCGTCGCGGCCGAGGAGAGAGAAAGCCGCGTGACGCGAACGCCGAGCCGCTCGGCGAAGTGCCGGCAGCGCGCTTCGAAGACGACACGCGCTTCGCGTTGCAGCCAGCTTTGCGCCGCGTCGCGCAGGCGCTCGGGCGCGGCGCCGTGGGGCAGGCCGACGTGGAGGCGTCGTATCGGGCCGTCGCCTCCGATCGACGAATCGGCCGCGCCGTCGAGCGCGACTTCGCCCGCGGCCAGGCCATGCCGCGCGTCGAGCGCGATGCGGATCGGCTGGCCGAGGAACATCAACTCGGCGCCGTCGGCCCAGACGATGCGCGCCGCGTCGAGCCGCGACGCACGATCGCGCTGCTCGGCGAGCTTGGCGAGGATCCAGCCGCTCTTTTCGCGCACCGCGACGTCGATCTCGCGCAGCGCTACCCACTTGGGGGCGCTGACGGCCAGCCCCTCGGCGCCGACGATGAAACCGATGCTGCGCCGGCGCGAGCGCTTGAGCAGGAAGGCGATGCGCCGGCCGTCGACCACGAGCTCGCGCGTTGCCCGCGGATGCCGCGACAGATCGGTCGCGGCCGGCGTCTCGACGACGGGCGCGCGATCGTCCTCGTCGAACAAACCTCGTTGCAAGGCATCGACGATGCGGCGCAGGCCGCGCACGATCGGCGACGTCATGCGTAAGCCTCGGGGTCGATGCGCCGCATCTCGGTTTCGATCCAGGCCTCGACCTCGCGCATCAGCGAATCGGCGTCCCGGCCGGTGGAAGGGATGGGCTTGCCGATCGAGATGTCGACCACGCCCGGTCGCAACACCAGGCTCTTGCGCGGCCAGCAACGCGCCGAGCTGACGGCCACCGGCAGCACCGGCCGGCCGGTCTCGACCGCGAGCCGCGTGCCGCCGTTCTTGTATTTGCCCTGGCTGCCGCGCGCCGTGCGCGTGCCTTCGGGAAACATGATCACCCAGTTGCCCTGCGCCATGTAGCGGCGGCCCTGTTCGGCCACCTTGCTCCAGGCCTCGGCGCGCTTGCTGCGATCGATGTGGATCAGGTCCATCCGCGCCATCGCCCAGCCGAAGAACGGAATCCAAAGCAGTTCGCGCTTGAAGACGTAGCACAGCGGATGCGGCATCAGGCTCGGGAAGGCCAGCGTCTCCCACGCCGATTGATGCTTGGAGAGCAGGACGACCGGCGAGTCGGGCAGGTTCTCCCAGCCTCGCACGCGCGCACGAACGCCGCAGATGACGCGCGCACCCCAGATCGAGAGCGTGAGCCAGCCGGCACACAGCCAATAGACACGGGTGCCTCGGACGAAGATCGAGTAGACGACCGCGACCGTCGCCCAGGGCACGATAGTGACGAACAGGAACAGGAAGAACAGTGCCGAGCGGAGCACCGCCAGCGCGCGGCTCATCACAGCGCGCCGAACACCGAATCGGGCTCGGCCGCATCGCCGCGCCCGACCCGTTCTTCGTGGAGCAGCTTGTGCGCGAAGGCGGCGAGGTCGGCGTGAATCCGTGCCTGCGGCACCGCGCTCCGCACTGCGACAAGCTCGGCGGCGTCGAGCCGCGCACCCTTGCCGGTGCGCACGAAATGCGTCGTGCAACCGACCGATGCGCCGGCCTGAAGATCGCGCAGCGAGTCGCCGACCAGATGCGCCGCGGCGAGGTCGATGCCGTAGCGCTCGCCGATCGTCTCGAACAGGCCCGGCAGCGGCTTGCGGCAGCGGCAGCCGTCGTCGGGGCCGTGCGGGCAGAAGAAGACGGCGTCGATCCGGCCGCCGACCTCGGCGAGCTCGCGGTTCATGCGCGCATGGATCGCGTTCAGCGCCGCCATGTCGAACAAGCCGCGTGCCAGGCCCGACTGATTGGTCGCGACCACCGTGTGCCAGCCGGCATGATTGAGCCGCGCGATCGCCTCTAGCGCGCCGGGGACCGGCACCCACTCGTCGGCCGACTTCACGTAGTCGTCGCGATCCTCGTTGATCGTGCCGTCGCGGTCGAGGATGACGAGTTTCATGATGCCGCCTCGGCGTGGCGCATGCGTGCCCAGGCTTGCAGACGCGAGATCGGCTGCACTGATCCGTCAAGCAACGCGATGCGGTCGAGGAAGCGAGGAAGTTCGATCATGTGGTGGCGAAACAGGCCCCGGACCCAGTCGGCATCCTTCTCGCGTCCTGCAACGCACTTCGACACGGCAATGTCATGCAGATCGGGAACGACAACCGTGGTGTCCTGCAGGTAGTAGAGCTTGGCGAACTGCATCCAGTCAGCGGGCATCGTTGCCGTCTCGGGTCCAACGCCGTCGGCGTAGTAGCCGAAGGTATCGTGAAACATCGATAGTTGGCCGATCGCGCCATCGATGAGGTCTGCCAGCTCGGGATGCATTGCGGGATAGAGATCCACTTCGTTCGACAACAGCAGTTCGGACGGGGCATTCGGATACGGGAGCAGGACCGCTTGACTGCCGATGACAACGAACGACTTGTCTCCCGTGATCGCAGCCGACGCACGAATGACGTGCTCGAGGTCGGCTCGCTTCACGCCAGCTCGCGCGCCTCGCGCAGCAGACGCTTGCGCTCGTCAGCGCCAAGTAAGCGTCCGAGCGGCGAGACGCTGCGCAGGACTGCCGCATGGTCGTCGTTCGCGGTGATCGCGGATTCAAGCGCGTCGACGTCGCCGCTCAGCAATCGTTCCCATTCCTGCCAGTAAGGCTCGCAATGGTCGGGGCCTTCCGACCGAGAGCGCCAGCGTTGCAAGGTCGCCAAGGCTTCCGCAGCCGCTTCCGGCCGCTCCCGCAGACGAGCCATCGCAAGCCGATGTGCGGCGAGCGAAAACGCTTCGATTTGGAGTTGACGGTCCATGGACCAGATTATCCGCGTTGATCGCGCCGTCGCGGTCGATGACGACGAGGGTATCCCGCTAACTGGCCAGCTTGGAGAGATCGGCAACACGGTTCATGGCCGCATGCAGCGAAGTCAGCAGTCGAAGTCGATTGGCACGTACCGCCGGCTCCTCGACATTGACCATCACGGTATCGAAGAATGCATCGATCGGCGCTTTCAACGCCGCCAGCGCCTGGAGCGAAGCCTTGTAGTTGCCGGTGTTAAAAGCGACATCCGCGGGCCCTTCGACCTCAAGAAGCGCGCTATGCAGCGCAGCTTCCGCGGCCTCGATCAGCAGCGATGAATCGACATACTGGGCTGGTGCGGCGTCAGCCTTTTTCAGGATGTTGGCGACGCGTTTGTTGGCGGCAGCCAACGACGCCGCTTCGGGCAAGGCGGCGAAAGCCTGCACCGCGTCCAAGCGGCCGCGCAAATCCGCCAGCTGGGCTGGCGGCCCAGAAAGCACCGCATCGACCTCGCGCGCGCTATAGCCTTGCTCGCGAAGCCTTCCGGCGAGGCGCTCATTGATGAAAGCAAGGAGCGTCGTGCGCGGGTCCTTGATCGCCGGCCCGAACACCGGCACCCCGAGGTCGATCAGTTGATCGAGACGGATAGGGACAGGCACCTCCATCAACATACGAATCACGCCCAGCGCGTGGCGCCGAAGTGCGAACGGATCCTTGTCACCCGTGGGCGATTCCCCGATTCCGAACAGGCCGACCAAAGTCTCGAGTTTGTCGGCCAGCGCAACGATGACGCCCACCTTCCCGCGCGGCAAAACGTCACCTGCGAAGCGTGGCTTGTAGTGGTCTTCGATGGCCTCCGCCACCTTTTCGGCTTGGCCGTCGTGGCGTGCGTAATAGCTGCCCATCACACCCTGCAACTCGGGAAACTCGCCGACCATGTCGGTGAGCAAGTCGGCTTTGGCGAGCATCGCAGCACGGTCCGCCTGTTCGCTCAACCGCTCATACAGGAACGCCTGGTCCGCGATCCGCTTCGCAATCGCGCGCACCCGCGCGGTACGCTCTCCCTGCGTGCCGAGCTTGGCGTGATAGACGACCTTGTCCAGTCCGGGCACTCGCGACGCCAAGGTCTTCTTTCGATCCTGATCAAAAAAGAACTTCGCATCCGAAAGCCTCGGCCTGACGACGCGCTCGTTGCCCTCGATGACGCGGCTCGGATCCGCCGGCGTGATGTTGCTCACCACAAAAAATCGGTTCGTGAGCGCGCCCTTCGCGTCCAGCAGCGGGAAGTACTTCTGGTTCGCCTTCATCGTGAGGACAAGGCATTCCGGCGGCACGGACAAGTACTCAGCTTCGAATTCGCAGGTCAGCACGTTGGGTCGCTCGACAAGTGCCGTCACCTCATCAAGCAGGGCTGCATCATCGATCGGCGTCAGGCCTGCCTTTGCCGCCGCAGCTTTGAGCTGTCGCGCAATCTCGGCACCTCGTTCGGTGAAGCTAGCGATCACCGCACCTTCGCCGCGCAACTGGCCGTCGTAGCTCGTCGCGGAGCGCAGCACGATCGGCGAGACGGTCGCTTCGAAGCGGTGGCCCAGGGTAGCGCGGCCGGCGTCGAGACCGAGTGCGCGAACCGGAACAACGCTTTCGCCATGCAGCGCGACGAGGCCGTGCGCCGGGCGGACGAAGCTGACGCTGGTCCATCCATCGGCGAGCTGGTACTGCATCACCTTGGGAATCGGCAGGTGGGCCAGCGCGTGATCGAGCGCGACTTGCAGGCCTTCGGCGATCGTCGCGCCCGGCACCACGGTGTCGAGGTACAGGCTTTCGGCTTTGCCATCCTGGCGCCGCGCGAGCTTGACCACGGCCGACGCGTCGGCGCCCGCCGAAGCGAGCTTCTTCAGCAACGCCGGGGTCGGTTCGCCGTTCGCCGCGAAGCCGACGCTCACCGGCATCAGCTTGATCGACACGGCACGATCGACCGCGCGATCGGCGACGGCATCGATCAGCACCGCGAGTCGGCGTGGTGTCGCGAACGGCGTCATCGTCGCGTTGGCGGCGGCCAGCCCTTGCGTTCGAAGGCTTGCCGCCATGTCGTCGGCGAACGCGGTGCCGAGTGACTTCAATGCTTTCGGCGGCAGCTCCTCGACAAGAAGCTCGACCAGCAGAGGCGCAAGGCGGGCCTCGGCCATCAAGCGCCCTTCCTGCTGTCGGTCGCGAATTGCTTCGCCGCCATCCGCGCAATCACTTCCTCGCCCCACGCCTTCGGCGCCATCGGAAACCCAAGCCGCGCCCGACTCTCGAGATAGCTCTGCGCCACGCTCTTGGCCAGGACCCGAATTCGCCCGATATAGGCCGTCCGCTCGGTCACGCTGATCGCGCCGCGCGCGTCGAGTAGATTGAAGTTGTGCGCGGCCTTGAGCACCTGCTCATAGGCCGGCAAGGCGAGCCGCAATTCCATCAGCGCCTTGGCCTGGCGCTCGTGCGCCGCGAAGGCCGTGAGCAGGAACTCCACGTCGCTATGCTCGAAGTTGTAGGTGCTCTGCTCCACTTCGTTTTGGTGGTACACGTCGGCGTACGTCAGGCCCTCGGTCCACAGCAGCTTGTAGACGTTGTCGACGCCCTGCACGTACATCGCCAGTCGCTCGAGCCCGTAGGTGATCTCGCCGGTGATCGGCCGGCATTCGAGGCCGCCGACCTGCTGGAAGTAGGTGAACTGGGTCACTTCCATGCCGTTCAGCCAGATCTCCCAGCCCAGGCCCCAGGCGCCGAGCGTCGGGTTCTCCCAATCGTCTTCGACGAAGCGGACGTCGTTGGTCTTCAGGTCGAAGCCAAGCGCTTCGAGCGATCCGAGGTACAGGTCGAGGATGTCGGCAGGCGCCGGCTTGAGCACGACCTGGTACTGGTAGTAGTGCTGGAGCCGGTTCGGGTTGTTGCCATAGCGACCGTCCTTCGGGCGCCGGCTGGGCTGCACGTAGGCCGCCTTCCATGGCTCGGGGCCGATCGCGCGGAGGAAGGTCGCGGTGTGGCTGGTGCCCGCGCCGACTTCCATGTCGTAGGGCTGGAGCAGCGCGCAGCCGTGCGCCGACCAATAGGCCTGCAGGCAAAGAATGATGTCTTGAAAGGAGAGCATCGCGCGGGGGTTCTCGGCTGCCCGTCCCGACGTGGGCGTGCTTTCCGACGAGCTTCGATTTTAGGGGCGGCGTCGCAATGCGATCGCGACAAGCAAGGTCGCGATCGCAATGGCGAACAAAGGCCACAGTCCGAATCGCCCGGCCCAGGCCGCAAAAGGCGTAAGGCCGCCGCGACCTTCGACCGCCGCTTCGAGCTCGCCGCGCGTGAAGGGCGGCAGCGCCTTGGTGATCACGCCGCGATGGTCGATGACCGCGGTGGCACCCGTGTTCGTGGCGCGGATCATCGGCCGCTGCAACTCGAGCGTGCGCATGCGCGAGATCTCCAGGTGCTGGGCCACCGCGATCGTCTCGCCGAACCAGCCGATGTTGCTGATGTTCGCAAGGATGGTCGGCGCCGCGGCTTCGGGAACGAAGCGCGCCGCGAGCTCTTCGCCGAACAGGTCCTCGTAGCAGATGTTTGGCGCGACCCGCTCGCCCTTGACGACGAACGAGGGAGCAGTCACCGGCCCGCGGTTGAAGTCGCCGAGCGGGATGTTCATGAGCTCGGTGAACCAGCGAAAGCCGCGCGGGATGAATTCGCCGAACGGAACGAGGTGATGCTTGTCGTAGCGATAGAAGCCGCCGGGCAAGCCGGCCGTCGCGGCCGAGATGCCGGCCGCCGAATTCGTGTAGCCCACGTCCTCGTTGCCGAGCGGCAGACCGACGATCGCGGCACGATCGGGCTGGCGAAATCGCGCTAGAACGTCCTGCCACCAGACGGGGTCGAGCTGGCTCGGCAGGAGCGGAATCACGGTCTCGGGCCCGACCACGAGATCGCCGCGCGCGCCCGCGAGCTGCGCCGCCGTCAACGCCAGCGCTTCGTCGACGAAGCGAGCCGAGAACTTCTCGTCCTGAGGCACGTTGCCTTGCAGCAGCGTCACTGAAAGCGTCGCCGTCGGGTGCGTGAAATCGACGCTGCCGGCCAGCGCGCCGAGAACGATCGCAGCCAGTAGCGCAGCGCCCGGCGCGAGCCATCCGCGGACCGTGTACAGCTTGCTGAAACCGAAGGCGGCGGCGACGCCGGCGGCGACCGCTCCAAGGCCGTAGACGCCGAGCCAGGGCGCATAGCCGCTGAGCGGCGAATCGATCTGCGCGTAGCCGCTCGCGACCCATGGAAAGCCGGTGAAGATGATGCCGCGGGCCAGCTCCGCGAGTAGCCAGACCGCGGCGAACAAGGCAGCGCCGGCCAGCGGTCCGCGACCACGCCAGCGCGCCACTGCCGCCATCGCCGCTGCGAGGTAAAGCGAGAGAAAGCTGGCCAGCGCGAACACGGCGAGCGCGGCAAGCCAGGCCGGCAAGCCGCCGTAGCGATGCATGCTGACGTACAGCCACCATGTGCCGGCGCCGATCCAGGCGGTGCCGAAGGCGAGGCCGAGCATGGCAGCACGCCCGGGCGAAGCCAGTCGAACGCGCCAGGCAAGCAGCGACACGGCGAGCATCTGCGCCGGCCAGAAGGCGGTGTGGGTGAAAGCCAGCGTCTGTGCGGCGCCGAGTGCGGCGACGAAGACAGCGTCGAACGCGAGGGGCCAAGGCCGACCCGAGCGCGGGCTGCCTGCCGCCAACGCCGTCAAGCGCCGTCCGACCCGAGCGCTTCTTCGGCGGCGCGGGTCACCTTGAACCAGCGCACGGCGCCGCCGCGCGCAAGCATCACGGTAAACGTGAGGCCGGCCACGGTGACCGCCTCGCCGCGCCGTGGCACGCGGCCGAGCTCTTGAGCAACCAGGCCGCCGATGGTGTCGAACTCGTCGGTCGGCAGGGCGACGTCGAAGAAGCCGTTCACCGCCGCGACCGTCGTGTCGCCCGCCACGCGCTGGCCGCCGTCGGCCAGCGTGTAGATGCTGCTTTCGCCGTCCTTGTCGTCGAACTCGTCTTCGATCTCGCCGACGATTTCTTCGAGCACGTCCTCGATCGTCAGCAGCCCGGCCGTGGTGCCGAACTCGTCGATGACGATGGCGAGGTGATTTCGGTTCGAGCGAAAGTCGCGCAGCAGGTCGTTGAGGGCCTTCGATTCGGGAACGAAGACCGCCGGCCGCAGCAGGGTGCGCAGGCTGAGGTCGGGCGAGCGCTGCAACTTCAGCAAATCCTTGGCCATCAGGATGCCGATCACGTTCTCGCGCCGCTCCTCGAATACCGGAAAGCGAGAATGGCCGGTGCGGATGATGACGTGCAGCAGCTCGTCGTACGGCGCGTCGATGTCGAGCAGGTCCATGTGCGGCGTCGGCACCATCACGTCGCCGGCCGTCATGTCGGCCATCCGGATCACGCCTTCGAGCATCATCCGCGACTCGGGCTCGATCAGTTCCTTGTGCTCGGCGTCGGCGAGCGACTCCATGAGCTGGTCGCGCGAATCGGGGCCCGGCGAGACGAGGTCGACGAGCTTCTGGAAGATATTGCGCCGGTCGGGCGACGCGGCGGCCTTGTCGGCGCCGCGCGCGGCGCGGGCGGCGGGAGGTTCTGACAT
>JAYSMB010000329.1:0-3169 GCA_043725065.1 Burkholderiales bacterium | reverse complement strand
CGGGCTGGCCCTGCCCTTCGCCTACCTCAATGCGCGCTCCGGTGGAGTGAGCCTGAAGGTCTTCATCGGCATCATGCTTGGCGTGAGTTTCGTGCTGCTCAACAACGTCTTTCGCCACCTCGGATTGCTCGGCAACTGGACGCCCTGGGTCGTCGCCGCCGCCCCGGGGGCGCTCTATCTTTTGCTCTCGCTCGCCGCGTTCAGCTGGCTGGTGCGATACCGATGAGCGCTGCCCTGATTCTCTTTGCCCATGGCGCGCGCGACCCGCGCTGGGCCGAGCCTTTCGTTGCAGTCGCCGAGCGCATACGGCTTGCCGATCCGGGCCGACTGGTCCAGTTGGCGTTCCTCGAAATGATGGTGCCCGATCTTCAGGGCGCGGCCGACCAACTCGTGGCCGCCGGCGCGACGCGCATCGACGTCGTGCCGCTTTTTCTGGGCACCGGCGGCCACCTGCGCAATGACTTGCCGCCGCTGGTCGACAGCATCCGCAGCGCGCATCCGAGACTCGAGGTTCGCCTGCACGAGACGATCGGCGAGAACTCGGCGGTGATCGAGGCGATGGCCGCCGCCGCCATCGCAATGACCCGCTTCGGTGAATAATCCGCCGCTTCATTCGTACCTCGAGTCATGAACCTCCATCAGTTCAGGTTCGTCCAGGAAGCGGTTCGCCGCGACCTCAATCTCACGGAGACCGCCAAGGCGCTCTTCACGTCGCAGCCGGGCGTGTCTAAGGCGATCCTCGAACTCGAGGGCGAGCTCGGCATCGACATCTTCGCCCGCCACGGCAAGCGTCTGCGTCGCGTCACCGAGCCCGGCCGCGAGGTGCTGAAAGCGATCGAAGTGATCATGCGCGAGGTCGGCAATCTGAAGCGCATCGGCGAAGAATTTTCCAAGCAGGATGCGGGCACGCTCTCGATTGCGACCACGCACAGCCAGGCGCGCTATTTCCTGCCTGGCCCGATCGCGCAGATGCGAAAGCGTTTTCCCAAGGTCACGATCAGCCTGCACCAAGGTACGCCGGAACAAGTGGCCAAGATGGTCTACGAAGAAGTCGGAGACTTCGGCCTGGCCACCGAAGCGCTCAACAACTACGCCGATCTCGTCTCGCTGCCCTGCTACGAATGGCAGCACGTGCTCGTGTTTCCGGCGGGCCACCCGCTGACGCAGATCGACCGCATCACGCTGGAAGACCTGGCGCCCTTGCCCTTGATCTCGTATCACCCATCGTTCTCGGGCAGGAAGCGCATCGATGCCGCGTTCGCCACGCGTCACCTCACGCCCAACATCGTGCTCGAAGCGATCGACGCCGACGTGATCAAGACCTATGTCAAGCTGGGCCTCGGCGTCGGCATCGTCGCCGAGATCGCGATGCGCGACGAGCCGCAAGGCGGCGAGCTGGTGGCGCGCCCGGCCGGTCATCTGTTCGGTCTCAATGTGGCGCGGATCGCCTTCAAGCGCGGCGCCTATCTGCGCAATTTCGTCTACGCCTTCGCCGAGATGCTTTCCGATCGGCTCAGCCGTGCGCTGGTCGAAAGAGCGATGGCCGGCGACCCGCAGGACTATCAGGTGTAGTCATGAATCCCCCACAGTCACTTCGTTCCTTGCCCCCCGAGGGGGCGCGGCCAGCCTTGGGGCGGCCCGGCGGCTGGCTGTCGATCGAGAGCCGACTGCCGAAGGTCGGCACCACGATCTGCACGGTGTTGTCCGCGCTCGCGCAAGAGCACGGCGCGGTCAACCTCGGCCAGGGCTTTCCGGACTTCGGCTGCGATCCGAAGCTGATCGACGCCGTCGACACGGCGATGCGCGACGGCCTCAATCAGTACCCGCCGATGACCGGGGTCCCTGCATTGCGCGAACGCGTCGCGGCCAAGATCGAGGCGCTCTACGGCCACCGTTACGACGCCGCCAGCGAGATCACGATCACGGCCGGCGCCACGCAGGCGATCCTGACCGCCATCCTCGCCCTCGTCCACCCGGGCGACGAAGTGATCGTGCTCGATCCGAGCTACGACAGCTACGACCCGAACATCGTGCTGGCCGGCGCGACGCCGGTCCACGTGCCACTGGTGCCGGGCAGCTTCGCGCCCGACTTCGAACGCATCGCCGCCGCGATCACGCCGCGCACGCGGGCGATCGTCATCAACACGCCGCACAACCCGAGCGGCACCTGTTGGTCGCGCGCCGACTTGGCAAGCCTGGCCGACCTCGTGCGACCGACCGACATCGTCGTCATCAGCGACGAGGTGTACGAGCACATGGTCTACGAGGACGAGCACCAGAGCGTCGCCCGCTTTCCCGAGCTCGCGGCGCGCAGCGTCGTCGTCTCGAGCTTCGGCAAGACCTATCATGTCACCGGCTGGAAGATCGGCTACGCGGCGGCGCCGGCAGCCCTCAGCGGCGAGTTCCGAAAGGTCCACCAGTTCAACGTGTTCACGGTCAACACGCCCATGCAGCACGGCATCGCCGCGTTCATGGCCGACCCATCGCATCACCTCGGGCTACCTGCCTTCTATCGCGCGAAGCGCGACCGCTTCCGCGCCGGTCTGGAGAAGACACAGCTGCGCGCCCTGCCCTGCCAGGGCACCTACTTCCAGTGCGTCGACTATTCGGCGGTGAGCGAGCAGACCGAGGTCGAGTTCTGCCATTGGCTGACCGAAGAAGTCGGCGTCGCCGCGATTCCGCTGTCAGCCTTCTACGCGGACGCTTTCGAGCAACGCATCGTGCGCTTCTGCTTTGCCAAGAGAGACGAGACGCTGGCTCTCGCGCTCGAGCGACTGGCGTCGATCTGAGCAGGCAAAGCGGGTTGCTCAGCCGGCGCCGCGGCGCCCTGGGTTGCGCCGGATGAGCAGATCACTCATGGTCGCGTCTTCCGGCCAGTTCGAAACGTCGAGATCGACCGCGAACTGGCTGGCACCGGTCTCGATGTCGTCCTGGTTCTTCTCCTCTTCCTGCGCGTCTTCGGGTGCGCGCTCGAGCGGCAGGAACAGATCGATCGAGCCGAAGTCGGTCTCGACGTTGCCCGAGAGTTCGCGCGCGATCGAATAGAGAAACAGCAACTCGCGGTAGGCCGGGAAGTCGAACGTTTCTTCGGCGGCGTGGCGCCGGAACAGCAAGTTGTCGAGCGCCTGCATCGCCGACAGCGGCGTCGTCCAGAGCGACTGAAGGCGTG
>JAYSMB010000328.1:0-4234 GCA_043725065.1 Burkholderiales bacterium | reverse complement strand
ACTTCGACTCGATGTGCCCTACCGCGAATGCAATCTGCATTTCGCTTTAGAACACAGCGTCAAATATTTATCAAGTTATTTTTGCGCGACGCCTTAGGCGCGCAAGGCCTGCCGCGACAGTTACCGCAGAGAGTGACGCTACCATCGGGGAACCCATTTACCTCATTGCCGCGAGGTCGCCCGACCGGCGAGCTTGGCCCCCGACGATGTCATTTCCCGGCCTTCTCTCCGCGCTTGCGCTGAACTCGATTCGCGGCGCCTGCGCCGCGGCGCTGCTGCTTGCCACGTCGGCAGGCCAGGCCGCCGACGAGACCCCGTCCGGAGGCACCTTCAACACCCCTGGTTATCCGGCGCGCACGGCGCCTGTCGGCACTCAGGGGGCGACGGGTTCGCCAGGCTTGACCGGAACTTCCCCCGGACGTGAATCTGCGCAACCGAACCCACCGCAGAACGCCCCGCGCGAGCGCTTGCCGCCGCCGCGCCGCGCCGACCAGCCGCCCCCGCAGCCCGGCGAGTTCCAGCGCTTCGTCGAAGGCGCAACCGGGCGGCTCCTGCCGATCTTCGGCTCGGCGTTCTTCGCCGACGCCGCGGAGACTTCCTTGTCGCTCGACAACGTGCCGGTCTCGGCCGACTACACGATCGGTCCTGGCGACGAGATCGTCACACGGGCATGGGGAACGATCGACGTCGACTACCGCAGCACGGTCGACCGCAACGGCATGCTCAACCTGCCCAAGGTCGGCTGCTTCAGCGTCGCCGGCGTCAAGGCTTCCGACCTGGAACGCAACCTGCGCGCGCAGATCGGCCGCCTGTACACGAACTTCGATCTGAGCGTCTCGCTCGGGCAGTTGCGCGGCTTGCGTGTCTTCGTCGTCGGGCCAGCGCAGCGGCCGGGCGTCGTTACGCTGGCGAGCCAGTCGACGCTGCTTTCTGCCGTGGTCACCGCGGGCGGCCCGGCGCCGAACGGATCGATGCGCAGGATCCTGCTGCGGCGCGATGGCCGCGTCATTTCCGATCTCGACGTCTACGAGTTCCTAGTCTCGGGCGACAAGTCGAAAGACATGCAACTCGCCGCCGGTGACGTGGTCGTTTTCCAACCCGCCGGTCCGCGCGTCGCCCTCACCGGCTCGCTCGATACGCCGGCGATCTTCGAACTCAAGTCCACGCAAGAGCCCTTGCGCGACGTGCTGCGCTACGCCGGCGGCGCGCCGGTGCTCGCCAATCCGAATCGCGTCCAACTGGAACGTATCGACCCGGCGCAGCCGCTGGCGGCACGCTTCGTCGAAACGTTTCGACTCGACACCGCCGGCCTGCAGAAGCAACTCCGCGACGGCGACGTTCTGACGCTCCTGCCGATCTCGCCGCAGTTCGCCAATGCGGTGACCTTGATGGGGCACGTCGCCCAGCCCTTGCGCTACCCGTTCACGCCGGGCATGCGCATTCGCGATCTCATCCCCGACCGCGACGCGCTGATCTCACCCGATTTTTATCGGCGCAAGAACTTGCTCGTGCAGACGATAGAGGACGAAGACAGTGCGCGGCCACGCATCGGCAGCGCCGACGTCGACGGTGAATCGGCACGCAACCCGCGAACCGGGCCCCTGGGCACGGACCGCGCGGGCACGGGCACGGGCACGGGCGTTGGAAGAACCGAGGGATCGGCGCCGATGCAAGGCACGAGCGAGCGCTCGATGCGCGAGCAGGATCGCATCACCGTCGCTCGCGCGCGGCGCACCCCCGCGGCCTTGTTCGACGAGCTGAACTGGGACTACGCGACCGTCGAGCGCCTGAACCCCGATCTCAGCACGCAGGTCATCGCCTTCAATCTCGGCCGGGCGATCTTGCAGAACGACGAGGCGAGCAACATCGCGCTGGCACCGGGCGACGTGGTCACCGTCTATAGCCAGAAGGACGTTCGCGTTCCGGTCGCGCGGCAAACGCGACTGGTCTCGATCGAGGGCGAGATCAACGCCCCCGGCATCTACCAACTCCAGCCCGGCGAAACACTGCGCGGTCTGATTCAGCGCGCTGGCGGCTTCACGTCGCAAGCCTATGTCTATGGCCTCGAGTTCAGTCGCGAAGAGACGCGCACGCGCCAGCGCGAGAACCTGAGTGCCGCGATTTCACGGCTCGAAAACCTGTCCGCCATCCAGACGGCGCGCGACGCGGCGAACCGCCGCGACGATACGAGCACGCAGACTGCGGCCGCGGTCAGCAACACGGCGACGGCAGCGCAACTCGCCCGCCTGTCGCGCCTGCGGCCGAACGGCCGAATCGCCCTTGAATTGACACCCGAATCGCAAACACCCGACGCGCTGCCCGATTTGCCGCTTGAGCACGGCGACCGCATCGTCGTGCCGCCGCGGCCGGGCTTCGTGACGGTCGCGGGCGCGGTCGTCAACAACAACGCTTTCGTCTGGAAGCCGGGCCGCACCGCGGGCGACTATCTGCGCCTGGCCGGCGCCGACGAAGGGGCCGACACCTCGAACATGTTCATCCTGCGCGCCGACGGCACGGTGAACCACGCGACCGACCGGCGCGGCTTCTTCGGCCGCACCAATCTCGAATCGCAGCCGATGCAACCTGGCGATGCGCTCATCGTTCCCAACCAGCTCGACTTCGAGACCTGGGGGCGCGCGTTCGTGCGCAACCTCAAGGACATCTCGCTGATCTTCGGCCAGTTCGGGCTGGGCATCGCGGCGGTCCACTCGATCGGTAAGTGATCCTCGATGCTCAGCACCGGACCCCTCACTCCACTCGACGCCACGCAGGCGCCCTTCGCCGACAGCGACGACGGCCCCGCGATCGGCCTGACCGACATCGCGACCTGGCTCGGCGAGAAGAAAATGCTGATCGGCGTGGTGACGCTCGGCGCGGCGATCGTTTCGCTGGTCATCGCTCTGGTCCTGCCACCTGTCTATACGGCGCGCACGACCCTGCTCGCACCGGGGTCCCAACAGCAAAGCGGCTCGGCGGCCACGCTCGCCGCCCTTGGTTCACTCGGCGGCCTGGCTCCGAGCGGACTGGGCGGCAGGTCACCCGACGAGCTCTACGTCGCGCTCCTGAAAAGCGACAGCGTGGAACGCGCGCTCGTCGACCGCTTCGACCTCAGGACGCACTACGAAGTCACCAGCTACGAAGTACTGAAGAAGGTGCTGCCCACCTACATCCGCGTCTCCTCGGACAAGAAGAGTGGCGTGATCATGGTCGATGTCGACGACAAGGACGCGCAATTCGCCGCCGACCTCGCCAACGCGCATCTCGGCGAGGTGACGAAAGTGCTGGCGCGGCTCGCCGTCTCCGAAGCGCAACTGCGTCGCGTCTTCTTCGAAAAGCAGCTCAACGAGACCAAGGAAAACCTGGTCAAGGCCGAGCAGTCGCTGCGCGGGGTGCAGGAGAAGTCGGGCGTCATCGTCCTTGACAAGCAGGCCGAGGCGCTGATCGGCGGCGCGGCGCTGGTGCGGGCGCAGATCAGCGAACGAGAGGTGCAACTGAAGGTGCTGCGCACCTCGGCGACCGAGCAGAATCCCGACGTGATGCGCCTGAGTTCGGAACTGCGCGCGCTGCGCGGCGAGCTTTCGCGCATGGAATCGACACAAGGCGGCGCCGCCGGCAGCGCCGTCGACATGCCGGTCGGCCGCATCCCGGAAGCGGCGATCGACTACGTGCGTGCCCGCCGCGAACTCAAACTCCAGGAAACGCTGCTCGAGGGCATGGTGCGCCAATACGAGATCGCCAAGCTCGACGAAGCCAAGGAGGGCCCGGCCCTGCAGCAGGTCGACGTCGCGCTGCCGCCTGACCACAAGTCGAAACCCTCGCGCGCGCTCATCGTGCTGGCGAGTACGCTGCTGGCGTTCGTGCTCGCGTCGGCCTGGGTCATCGTGCGCGGATACGCCTCGCTCGTACGCGCCGCAAATCCGGACAGCGATGCGGCATGGCGACGCGTGACCCGCGCCTGGGGCTTGCGACGCGGATAGCGCGACATCAGGTCGCGACGAGTTCGACGCGGCCGCGCGGCGTGGCGAGCCGGACGCTGATCGGTGACGAGCCTGCCGGCGTTGCCGAAACACCGAGCGATGCCGCCAGCGACTCGCTGACGCCGGCGATCGCGATCCGCTCGACCGAGACGCCGCTCTCCGGCAACGCGTCGCAAGGATGCACGTCGCCCCATTCGATGAGCAGCGGCACGGCTCCCGCGGCCGCTCGACGGCCATCGTCACGCAGCGCGATGCGC